>NZ_CAMZCS010000018.1 GCF_947305105.1 uncultured Fibrobacter sp.
CCATGGCGATGTCGAGGCGCATGGCGTTTTCGAAGGCGTCCTTCGTGGCGATGCTACGCGGGAGAATGCTGTCGTCGTTCAAATCGTAATACTGGTGACAGAGTTCCACGATGCGCTTACCGGCGGCTTCGAACAGCTTCTTGCGTTCGGCGTGGGTCGCGACGATGGTGCCGTTGCCCGGCAAACTGAGGCCGAGGGCTTCGGTCAAGGAGTTCATGGAGTTCGCGGTGAACATGCCGGAGCAAGAACCGCAAGTGGGGCAGGAGTTCGCTTCGATGGCGGCCACGTCTTCGTCGCTGACAGAGCTGTCGGCGGAATCGATCATGGCGTCAATCAGGTCGAGGGCGCGGTCCTTGCCGTCCTTCGTGGTCACGTGGCCAGCTTCCATCGGGCCGCCGCTGACGAAGATTGCGGGGATGTTGAGGCGCATGGCGGCCATGAGCATGCCCGGAGTCACCTTGTCGCAGTTAGAGATGCAAACGAGGGCGTCGGCGCGGTGGGCGTTTGCCATGTATTCGGTGGAGTCGGCGATGAGGTCGCGGCTCGGGAGGCTGTAAAGCATGCCGTCGTGGCCCATGGCGATACCGTCGTCCACGGCGATGGTGTTCATTTCCTTAGCGACACCGCCGGCGGCTTCGATCGCGCGGGCGACCACCTGGCCCAAGTCCTTCAGGTGGACGTGTCCCGGAACAAACTGGGTGTAGCTGTTCACCACGCAAATCACGGGCTTACCAAAGTCTTCCACCTTGGTTCCTGTTGCGTGCCACAGGGCGCGTGCACCGGCCATTTCACGGCCTTCCATAGTCTTGAGCGAACGAAGTTTCGGCATTTTTTATCCTCTTTTTTTTTGTGTGGCAAAGCTAGAAAAATGGGGCTTGCCAATTATTCTAACTTGAAATATAGCAAAAAAAGGGCATTTTGCTTTTGTGGCGGCGGTCACGTAATACGTGGGTTTGGGGGTGATTCGTTTCACAACATGTAAACAATGTTTGCGTTTATTTTCTTACTATACTATATTTTTGAATAAATTGAATATTTTGTTGTTACTAACCCCCAAGGAGAAAATTATGAGAATTTTAAAAAAATTGCATTTCTTTCTTTTTGTGGTCTGCCTTTTTGGAATAGGGCAGGCATTTGCGGCATGGGATGGAACTTCGAAAACGCAGCCAGTAAAAGAGGGTGATTATTATATCATCAATACCGAGGCGGAACTCGCTTGGTATGGCGCTAATTATAATAGTGGCAATGCGAAGCTGACCGCCGACCTGGATTTGGGTGGACATCTATGGATTCCACTGGCTGCCGGAAAGGGCGATAAGTATTATGGAAAGATATTTGACGGACAGAACCATATCATCAAGAATCTTTACATAAATGGAGATGAGCTTTCTGTCATCAATAAGGAGTATGCCCAGAATCTTGGTTTTGTCGGAGTGCTGGGTGATGGAAAAGTCCTGAACCTGATTCTTGAAAATGTGGATATCCAGGCTACAACGAATGCCGGTACCATTATTAGTAATCAGGACAATCAAATTTCGGTTGGAGCTGTTGTTGGTTGGATGTCCGATAAAGGGACCAATGTCGTTGACAATTGCATGACCTCGGGAATCATCAAGACGACGGGCAATAGCCAGGGTGTCGGTGGCATTGTAGGTAATGCTAAAAAGGGTACGATATCCAATTGCATGAGCCTTGTCGAAATCCAGACGAGCGGAAGCAAGGCGTATATTGGCGGTATTATCGGCATAACGAAAACGGATGTGACCGTGTCTTCTTGCATCTATGCCGGTCCGGGACTCACAAATACCGGTACTGATGGTGCTGTCGGTGGAATTGCCGGAAATGTTTGGTCTGGAAAAATATCTACAGAAAACGATTTTTACGAAGGAACGAATTATTACCAAGGTGAAGAAATCGGTGGTGTCGGTAAATCCTGTAAAGACTGTAATGTTACAGATCAGACTGTCCAGGTTGACAATATCAATTCCGATGAAGTCATTTGCGCTTTGAACGGAATGAATGCAGATAGCACCTGCAAGAATGAACCGTGGTCCATTGGCGAGACGGGACTTTCTCTGAATGGCTACGGAATTGACGGTTACAAGATAGTCTTCGATGCCAACGGTGGTGCCTTTGCCAATGGAAAGGCGGATAAGGACAAATTCCTTGAGGCTGGAATGGCGATTACCGCCGACGAAGTTGGCGTGCCGTCCCGTGAAAATCATAACTTTGTCGGTTGGGCCATGACCCGTGACGCTACCGCCCCGGTGGCCGATCTCGGGACCGTTTCCCATACCGATACGATTTTCGCTGTCTGGGCTCCGGTCTATACGGTGACCTTCAATGTTGCTCCCGGTGTTTTCCCGGAAACTAACGAAAGCGAAAAGACAAAACAGGTTGCCAGTGGCGAAGTGATTACAGTCGAGGGACTTGGTTCCTTGCCGAGTTCTCGCTGCAAAGAATATGCGTCGGATGGTGAATGCGATACGTGGTCGTACTTTACCGGTTGGGCGCTGACTGAAGGGGCTCATGAAAGTGATTCTGTTTCGCTGGATACAGTGCCCGCATCTGACGAACTTGTTTTGTATGCCGTATGGACCGATGTTGAAACATATACGGTGACTTATAATGCTAATCAGCATGGTAGGACGACTGTGGATTATGTTCGCGTGGGTGCCGGCGATACGGTGACTGCTCCGACGGATCCGATTGCAGATAGTGGTTATGAATTCGACGGATGGTTTACGGATGCAGAAGGCGAGAATCCTTATCAGTTTGCAGCGCAAATTCACGAGAGCATTATCCTTTATGCAAAATGGGCTCTCGACACATTCACGGTGACTTACGAAATGAATGGTGTGTCGAATGCGGGTGAAAATCCAGTTTTCTATACCATTGAAACGCCGACATTCGCCTTGGCTGCTCCGGCCGATTCTGAAGGCTATGTGTTTGAGGGGTGGTTCTACGATGCCAATTTCACCAACCCGGCTTCCCAAGTGATTCAGGGAACGACTGGCGACAAGACCTTCTATGCCAAGTGGTCCAAGAAGACGTACAGGGTCATGTATCTGGCCGACAACAATTCCTATGGTTCCATTTCGGACCAGTTCGTGGAACATGGCTCATCCATCACTCTCGAATCCGCAGGCATCTTCCGCCGTGCAGGTTACGAGCAGAATGGTTGGTCGACAACTATGGGTGGAACAAAGGAATATGAATTTGGCGAATCCCTTACGGTTGTGGCTTCTGTTACGCTGTATCCGACTTGGAACTTGGCTACTTACACGATTACTTACGAATGTGATGGTTGTGTAAATAACCCTCAGAATCCGACGACATATACGATTAATGATAAAAAGGACATAAAGTATCCCCAGTCGCGTGAAGGTTATGATTTTGGTGGATGGTTTAAAGAAACAAATTATACGACAAAGGTTACGCAGATTAAGAAGGGTTCTTATGGTGATTTGACTCTGTACGGAAAGTGGATTAAGGTCTATACCCTTACCTATGAATTGAATGGTGGTACTAAGGCCAACAGCAGAACGTCTTACACGAGCGAAACCGAAACATTTGCTTTGGGAGAAGCAGAGGGTCGTGAAGGCTTCACTTTTGGTGGCTGGTTCGATAATCCTGACTTCGAAGGCGATGCTGTAACTCAAATTGTGACGGGCTCTTCGGGTGACAAGACCTTCTACGCCAAGTGGGTGCCGGATGAACCCGAAGTGGTTGTTTATGGTGCAGTCCAATTTACCAAGTATAATGATGGAACAACGCTTGCAGAGCTGGATGCAAACTCTTTTGGAACTATAGATATTCCGACGGATGTCTTTGCTGATACGGTCAGATACAACCGCGTTTTCGAACAGGGTAAAATGTCGACTATTGTGTTGCCGTTCTCTGTCGATACAAGCAAGGTGCATGGTGGAAACTTCTACGAATTTGCCCATCTTGAAAAGGTCGATGGAAAATGGAGAGCTACAGTGGTTCCGCCAGAAGCAGGCTCAATCGTGGCGAACAAGCCCTATCTGGTTATGCCTACTGAAACGGCGCCACTTTCGTTTGATCTGGATGCTCCTGTTGCTTTCAATACGAGCGAAATCAGAAATTCCACAAGCGGAAATTGGACGTTCAAAGGCACGTATGCACATAAGACATTTGCTGCGGGTGATCCTGAATTGGGACGTGCGTATGGCTTTGTCGCTGTTGCCCAGAATAATTTGAAGGTCGGGCAGTTCGTGAAAGCCGGTTCTGGCGCCTGGTTGCGCCCGATGAGGGCCTACTTGGTGAATGAGGAAAACGCCGCGGCTACAAGGTCGGTCAGGGCTTCTGCTCGCCGTTCGATGGGGGCATCGGAATTGCCCGAAATCATTGAGGTGGAATTCCAGAACGGTGATGGAGCTGTCGTAGGCAAGGGCTCTTGGAATACGACAACGGGCGAGTTCAAGGTGGATCGTTGGTATGACCTCCAGGGACGTAAGCTCAATGGCAAACCCACCACGAAGGGCTCTTACTTCAAGAACGGTAGAAGAGTTATTGTTAAGTAGTATGGAAAACGACGAAATAGACAGGAAGGAATACTTTTCGCCGAAGATGAACATTGTCGCTCTGGTTCAATCGTCGAATCTGCTTGCAGGTTCAGATGAACCAGACGATGTCATTGATGTTTACATCAGTTCTCCCTGATGATGGTTTATGTGAATTCGGCGGAAGCAGAACATTTCTTTGCTCTTTTACGGCTCGCGCTGGGGAATCCCGGTGCGGCTGTTTCTGATTTTTTAGCACATACACGCGAAGACTGGCTTTGCCTGCAAGATATTGCGACAAGGCAATCTGTGTTGGGCTTGGCGTACCTTGGTATTGGTCGCCTTCCAGTAGACAAACGTCCCCCTTCGGATATTTTGTTACAATGGGCTTGGGAAACTGAGCAGATAAGGGGACACAACAGCATATTGAATGCCGAAGCGGCTCGCCTGACGGAGGCTTTTGCTGAATGCGGATGCCAGACGGCCGTTCTGAAAGGCCCTGCCAATGCTAGGCTGTATCCAGATCCACTCTTGCGCCAGTGTGGAGATATTGATATTTGGGTTTCGGGTGGAAAAGATGAAATTATTCGCCATTTAGACAAACTTGGGTGGTCGTATATCAAGGAATCAAATGTTCTTGAAGCTTCGCATCATTTGAATTTATCCCGAAATTGTTCAAACGCCCAAGTCGAGATTCACTTTAAATTGTCTTCTGGGAATTACAATCCATTTACAAATTCTTGTTTGATGCGGTATCTGGAAAGTAAAATCAAGGATGTGAACAAAGTTCCCGAAGGTTTCTATGTCCCGTCACTCCAATTCGCGCTAGTGATGCAGCTAGCCCATATCCAGAAGCATTTTATCAATAAGGGAATTGGATTCAGACAATTGGTGGATTACTTTATCTTGTTGCAACATTCCACGGAAAGCGATAGGAAGGAGGTGGCCGCCCAGTTGCCAAGGATGGGGCTCTCTCATACTTGCGGTGCGCTCATGTGGGTCTTGGAACATGTTTTGGGTTTGGAACAAAATCAAATGCTGTGCCGCCCTGACCATTGGCGTGGAGCATGGATGTTGGACATGATTTTGGCCGAAGGACACTTCGGATTCTATAATCAACGAGAGAAATGGAATGTCGTTCCGAGATGGTTTGCTCAGAAGTGGCGTTCTCTGCGCCTTTTTGCCTTCGTTCCCTCCGAATCTCTGTGGAAAGAGTTCTATTATTGGGGATGGTTATTTAGATCGATTCCGCTGCGTATCCGTTTGCGCAAGTTTTCGTTAAGGGATATTCGTGAATGAAAACTCGACTTTATGAAGTCGCAGGACATGTTTTTTCCGTTGGCTCCAACCTGCCTGAATCGGCTGGGGTGGACTTGTTTGCGTTAATGGACAATTACGAGCCCTTTGCGGTGCCGTCTGGGGACGGCGATGTGCCGGAGAGCCCTTTGTTTACCCTTGCTGTCGAGCATTCTACGGCCTTGCCTGGATTTATCGAAGAGACCCGGCAAGAGGACGAAGGGCAGGAAATCCTTTGCGGGCATGACGATGCCGGTTCTTCCATGTTCAATTTCCGGTTGCGCGGTGCGGACGTGGGAATGCTCCTCTGTTCGCCCGGATATGCGCAGGCCCGCCTGGTTGTGCCTGACATTTCGAACCAGAATTCCGTGAAATTCGCCGTGAACAATTCCCTGATGGTGCTTTACGCCCTTGCGACGGCCAATCTCGGGACGGCACTTTTCCACTCGGCGACGGTTGGTTATCGTGGGAAGGGCTACATGTTCCTTGGCCAGAGCGGCACGGGCAAGAGCACGCATGCACGGCTTTGGCTGCGTTACAACGAGGGCTCGGCCTTGCTCAACGACGATAATCCCGTGGTGCGTTTTTTTGCACCGGAATCCCCGGCGGGCGTGGCGCGCGCTGTGGTTTACGGTTCCCCTTGGAGCGGAAAGACTCCGTGTTACAAGAACGAGAGCCTGCCTTTGGGCGGGATTGTGCTTCTTTCGCAAGCCCCGTTCAACAAAATTCAGCGTTTGCGCGGAGTCAAGGCCTATGCGGCCCTGGTTCCCAGTATTTCGGGCAAACGCTGGGAACGCTTAATTGCCGATGGGTTGCATTATACCGAAAACGCCTTGGCCTCGAATGTCCCCTTGTGGTATTTGGAATGTTTGCCGGACGAAGGTGCGGCGCGACTTTGCCGTGAAACGATAGTGGATGTGATTGATGGCTAGCGACGAAAGCATAATGCAGGAGGCCATCCGCTTGGTGGGCGAGGGCGTTTCCGTCACGTTTCCGGTGAACGGACGGAGCATGCTCCCATTTATCGTGGGCGGCGAGGACAGCGTCGTGCTCGAGAAACCCGAGACCTTGAAAGTGGGCGATGTCGTCCTTGCGCAGGTCGAAGGTGGGCGGTATGTCGTTCACCGCATTGTTTGCCTCGATGGCGATGCTGTGACCTTGATGGGGGACGGAAATTTGGCTGGCCGGGAACATTGCCGGCTTGCAGATGTCCGGGCCCGCGCAACCCATGTGGTGGGGAAGGGCGGAAAAAGGCGCTCTTTGGACTCTTTGGGCAGCCGGCTGACTGCAAAAATTTGGTTTGCTGTGTTACCTTTTAGGAGGTGGCTCTTGGCAATTTATAGAAGGATTCCGATATGAAATTGAAAAAAGGCTTTGTTTTGCGTGACGTGTGTGGCGAAAAGGTGATTATGGGCGAGGGCATCGGTGCCCTGGATTTTGGCCGCCTGCTTTGCCTGAACGAAACTGCCGCTTGGCTGTGGGAAAAGGCGGAATCGCTAGGTGAATTCACTGTAGAAGCCCTTGCCGAGGCGCTTTGTAACGAATACGACGTGGACTTGGAACGCGCAAAAGCGGATGTGTCGGCGATTGTCGGCGAATGGCAGAAGGTTAAAGTAGTCGAATGAGCTATCTCGTCTGGCTTTGGCGCTTTACGCGGGGTTTCCGCCTGAACATAGCGGCTCGGGTCGTTATGGGGGCGCTCCGTGTTTCGCTCGGACTCTTGATGGTCTGGCTTTCCAAGCGGTTTATCGATGAGACTATCCGCACGGGGAGCGACGACGATATCGTTCACATGGTTGTGCTGCTCGTGCTGACCGTGGTGGGTAGCGTAGTGCTGCGCCAGATATGTTTTTACATGACTGCCGATGCTTCGGTCCGTGCGGCTAGCGGGTTGCGCCTCAAGATGTTCGAGGTCCTGTTCCGTCGCAAGCTCTATGACATCAAGGAACTCCATTCCGGCGACATCACCTCGCGTTTTTCCAAGGACATCGAGACCATCAGCGAGGTATCGATGGACACCCTTCCGCAGATTCTCGTGACCACGCTGCAGCTGGTCGGCTCGTTCCTGTTGTTGCGCTGGTTCGACCCGAGGCTTGCCTGGGTGCTGTTGCTCTTGACGCCCGTGGCCGTGGTGTTCGGCAAGCTGATTTCGCATAAGCTAAAGAATATGACGCTTGCGATTCGCGAGAGCGAAAGCCGCATCCAGACGCAGGTGCAGGAGGGCATGGAATACAATGCCGTGCTGCGTTCGCTCGGCAGTGAGGGCTGGGTCACGGGCTTGCTGGATGAACAGCAGGGCCTGTTGAGGCGCAATGTTTGCCGTCGGGCGCGCTTTACCATGGTGACGCGGTTGCTTTTCGGCTGCACGCTGGGGCTCGGCTACTTGGTGGCGTTTGTGTGGGGCGGAATCGGACTGCGCAACGGCGTCATAACCTTTGGCGTGATGACGTCCTTCTTGCAGCTGGTCGGGCAGATCCAGCACCCGATTTTTTCGCTCTTGAACATGGGGCCCAAGGTGATTCACGCCATGGCTGGAATAGACCGGCTGCAAGATTTGGAAAAACAGCGCGAATCCGACGAAAGTACGGACGAACCGGCCCAGGTCATGGACGGTCGCCTTGGCGTCCGTCTCGAGGATGTGAGCTTTGGTTACGTGGGGCAGAACCACGAGGCGATAGACCATTTCAGCTACGATTTTGAGCCCGGGAGCAAGGTGGCCGTGATGGGCGAGACCGGAGCAGGGAAGACGACACTGTTGCGGCTGTTGCTTGCCTTTGTGCGGCCGGATCGCGGCAGGATGCTGATTTATTCGCAGTGCAGCGCCGATGACGGGAGTGCTTCGGGGGCTGTGGAAATCCTTTCGGAAAAAATGCGTGCCAACTTTGTGTATGTGCCGCAAGGCAACACGCTCATGAGCGGGACCATCCGGCATAACCTGCTGCTTGCAAAACCCGATGCCAGTGAAGACGAATTGCGTGAGGTGCTCCGCCTGGCATGCGCCGAGTTTGTCGATGATTTGCCCAAGGGAATCGATACGGAACTTAGCGAACGTGGCGGCGGCTTGAGTGAAGGGCAGGCACAGCGCATCGCGATTGCGCGCGGTCTCTTGCGCCCTGGCAATATCCTCCTCCTTGACGAAATCAGTTCCGCACTCGACGAGAACACGGAACGTGAATTGTATGGACGTCTGTTCGCGGGCCTTGCCGACAAGACGATCATCCTCGTGACGCACCGCTCGGCGGTCGCCGAAATCTGTGACGACGTGGTACGGCTATGAGTTTCCATCCCATCCGGCATTTCATCACGATAACGAAGCACCGCAACGAGGTGGTTCGCCTCTGTTTCAAGGCGGGCATCGGTTTCCAGGGGCTGTTTCACGACCTTTCCAAGTACAGCCTGACCGAGTTTATTCCGGGGGCCCGGTATTACACGGGCGACCAGTCGCCCAATAACGGTGAACGTTTCGATAAAGGCTACAGTCTGGCCTGGATGCACCACAAAGGCCGCAACAAGCACCATTTCGAGTTCTGGTACGACTACGACATGAAAACCAAGAAACTCGTGCCGATGGACATGCCCGACCGCTACATCAAGGAAATGTTCTGCGACCGCGTGGCGGCCTCCAAGACGTACAACAAGGCGTACACGCAGGAATCCCCGCTGCTGTATTTGACCAAAAGTACCGCTCACGAAAAAATGACCGAGACGACTTACCGCAAATTACTTTATCTGCTCCAGATGCTGGCCGAGAAGGGCGAAAAGGAAACGCTCCGGTTCATGCGCCGGACGAAGAATCTGCCGGTGGAGTAAAATCCTCTTTAAACAGGTCCTCTAAATCATTTATAAAGTATTGTAACGATGAAAATTTAAATTCGGGGAGTTTTTCAAATGATGAATTTTTTAAAGATCTCTTGAATTTTTGGATAAATTCAATAAAGTTTTTTGTTATTGTGTCAAGATTTTTGTTTAGTTCAATCCATTCATTCTTATCTATAGCGCAATGTCTTTCTATGTCTGATTCTTGAATGATGACGGCCTTTGTAAAATCAATGCCGGGAAGTTTATCTTTTTCGTTATTTGTTCTTGTTGATGTCTTGAATACGAATGCATATTTGTGTTTAATGTTTGTTCTAAAAGGTATGGCGAATATTTTCTCGTTATATTCAATGATAAGAGAAAGATAGGGACGACCAGCTTTGTTTGATAGAATTTCTTTATGATTAATGTGTTTGTCAAAAAAGGCTTTCTTTAGAATGACAGTTTGTGCTTTTTTCATGTTTCCTCCAAAAAAAAACCGTATTTCATAGGATATATGAAATACGGCTCATCCATTGACCTTTCTTTTTTGTCTTAGGTGGACTGGTCTGCCACCCTGTCATCCATTGACCTTTCTTTTTTGTCTTAGGTGGACTGGTCTGCCACCCTGTCATCTGATGTACAATATATAAAATTAAAAATAAAAAGTCAAGAGCCTTAAATTCTTGCGATTATCGCGTTCAGGCTGAGGCCGCCGTGGCTTGTGACGATGTTTTTTGCGTCGGAGTTTTGTTGTGGGTCAAGTGCGGGGCATTCGTGCAGCAGGTTCGCGGTGCATGTGTATTTAGAGCCTGGGCGTGAATCGTCTTTAGGGGCGAGGATGGCGACCGTGAGTTGCTTGCCGAGGGGCGCAAGTTCGCGGGCGAGTTCTGCAAGTTTCTTGCCGATTTGCGTATAAAGTTTTGGTGCGTCAAAGTCGAGACGCTTGCCGTAGGGCGGGTTCAGCACGATGACGGGGGCGGATTCTCCGCAGAGGTCTGCAATTTCTTTTGCCGTGTAGCTGAAAAAGTCGCGAAGCTGTGGGCTGATTGTTGGTGCGTTAGCGCTCGGAGCGATGTTTGCGAGCGGGCAACATTCCACATTGTGCTGGATGATTTCAACTGCCCTTTCCGAAATATCGGAGGTGATGATTTTGTGAATCGTGCTGGAGATTGCCGCAGTCACTTCGTTCCTTCGCAATGACAACATGGAATCATCGTTCCTTCGCAATGACAACATGGAATCATCGTTCCTTCGCAATGACAATATGGAATCATCATTCCCTTGCAATGACAATATGGAATCATCGATCTTTTGCAATGACAACTCGGAATCATTGTTCCTTCGCAATGACGGATTCGGGTTTGCGTTTGCCGAATTGACAATGTGGTTCCAGGTTGCGGGTTTGAACGCTGGCTGGTGCTTGAGTGCGAAGTCTCGGCATTTGCCAGGAATGAGCCCGTGTGCCATGTAGGCCGCTTCGAGGCTGAAGGTGCCGCTGCCGGACATTGGGTCAATAAGAGTGATTAGTGGTTGGTGGTTGGTGGTTAGGATGGCGGCATTGAATGCTTCTTGGAGTATTGCGGCGGCGATGGTTTCTTTGAGCGGGGCGTCGTTCACGAAGCGTTCGTGACCGCGTTTGTAGAGTTCTTCGCCGGCGAGGTCAAGCCAGAGTGTGCATCGGTCGTCAATCAGCGTGACGTAGAGGCTTGAGGTATGAGGTGCGAGGTCGCTCGCTTCGCTTTTCGGGGCGTTGCGGGGTGTCCCCGCAGAGGGGGTAGCGGAAGACCCGACAGGGGCTGAAGCGAGGGGGAGACTTCCCCCTTCAATCACTTTCAGCAAACGTTCGGCGACGGCGTCACTGTGGTACAGGCGCGAATGTTTGCAAGTAACGTGAATAGTGGTTAGTGGTTGGTGGTTAGTGGTTAGGAAAAGTTCCCAGGGAATCTCGGCGGCTTTCTTTTCTAGCTCGCGGAAATTTTCGGCCTTGAAATCGGCGATGTGCACCAGGATGCGGTTGGCGATGCGGCTGAATGCCACGATTTTCCAAGCGTCGACGAGTTTTGCCGTAAATTCAACTTTCCCGTCACCGGCAATTTTTATGTCTAGCGAGTTTGTGCCTTGATTTTCGACACTCTCTCGTCTTAAAAAGTCCATTTCCCTGACGAATGTTTTTTCGAACCCGAGCGGGACAACGGCCAAGAAGCGGTGAGGTTTTCCTATGACCTGCCGCTTGAGCCTTTTGTCGAATGCTGAATTTTTTTCTGCGCTGTCCACGACTTCAAATATAGTTTTATGGACTACTATTCAAGGGAATCGCAACTTGCGACGTTTCCGTTGATGCGCTTTAGAACTTTGATATAAGTTCCGCGTTCAAGTTGATAAACATATTCAAGTGAACGGATGTACGATGCGTCAATGCGGACTCCTTCTTCGAGGGAGTCACATGGAGTTTCAAGAGTTTTTGTTTTGAGATATTCATCGCAATCTAGAGGCGTGTAAATGCCATAATCAGGGACGCATGTATAGCGGAATAGTGATTTGAGGCATTCAATTTTGTTTTCTGAGAACGATGCGCTTTGTTCGTCATTGAGGAGAGAATCTATTTTTCCGGTTGCGTATTCTTCAGCGTCTGCTATAAGAGAATATTGGATAGGATTGAATTCGTGTCCGTCGGATTTTCTCTGTGTGGCACAGTAGTTTTCGGTGGAGACGCACTTTCCCATAAGTTTATTTGTGTCGGGGGGTGTCAGTGTGGACAATGCTTGGACGATGTTGATGAAACCCGTCGAATCAATTGGTTCTTCCGAGGAACTGGATGGAATTTCATGAGAAGACGAGGAGGTTGCGCTGCTGGAAGATGCCGTTAGGCTAGAAGAAGCTGCAAGGCTAGAAGAAGCGGGATCTGCCGACGATGAATTTGCAGAAACTTCGTTTGATGACGAACTTGCAGAAACTTCGCTTGATGAGGATTCGGCGGAGATGTTGCTTGACGATGAACTTGCTGAAATGCCGTTTGAAGATGCCGGGTCTTCGTCGGCTATGTGGATGGGAGAATTGCTAGATGTACTATCGCAACTCATCCAGCACAAGGCCGTTGCCGAAAGGAATAAATTCCCGAAGAAGTTGTGAATTTTTTTATTCATATCTATCTCCAAAATACGTTTTCAGGTTCGGGGCTCGAGGCGCGAGGTATGAGGTTTCTGCCCCTAGATCCTAGTCTCTAGATTCTTATCTTGGAGATTGCTTCAGGGCTATTCGCCCTTCGCAATGACAACCCCAGTTCCTACTTCCTACTCTCTCGTCTATTTTCCTAACCACTTCCTACCTTGTTTCGCACTCAGCAATTCTTTCATTGACTCTTTCGATGGCGTTTTTGAATGAACTGCGCTTGATTTCGTCTGCTTTCAGGAGGTTGTTGATGTACTGGTCGTCAACGATAACTTCATCGGGATAGGAACCGCAGGGAATGACGCCGTAGTCCAATGCGCCTGCAGAAATCAGGTATTTGGCGGACTTGTAGCAGTTCCTTATGCTATCGGAAAGGGCTGCTCCTTTGGGACTTTCCAGAAATTCTTCTATTCTGTTATCTACAACGCCTTTAGCCTCGAATTCGCCATCGTCCCCAATATAACTGGTGTATTCCGAAGGTCCTGCGGCTAAAATTCCTGCAATGCAGGCCTTGTATCCCGATACGGTTGTCCCTCTTAATCCGGTCGTATCAGGCTTTTCTAGCTTTGAAAGCTCCTTCTCGATATCGATGAATGGGCGGGGCTCGTTTGATGCGGAAATGTCTTGTGCGGCGCTGGCGGATTCGCTGTCACAAGCGGCCCACAGAAACGCCGTAGACGAAATGAAGAGATTTCCCAAAATTTTGCATACTCTTTTGTTCATGCCTTAAATATTTTACTCCCTGTCCTCGCATTTTTTTGCTTTTTCATTGATATCCTCAAAAATCCTTTGGTAGTTTCTTTTTTTCGTGTTGTAGTTGTCCTGGAGGGCTTTTAGATATTCTTCGTCGATTCGGATTTGACCTTCGGTTTCGCAAGTTTCGTCCGTGTTTTTTTCTCGATTTGGATTGGAACACCAAGATACCCCATATACGGGGGCCATCGCTTGTTTAATTAAGTCCTTGTAACACTTTAATTTATATGAAGAAAATGTGGCGCTGTCTTTGAGAATGGAATCTCGCTTTTCCCTTGCGATTACTTCCACTTGCCATGCATCGTTAAAATAAGCGTTGTAATTTTCAATGGTTTCGCAATGTTGTTGTTCCGAAATGCATTGCCCTCTAAGCCCGGTCGTATCTGGAGGAGTCAACTTGGATAATTCTTCGTCAATGTCGATAAAGTCTTTTGAATCTGAAATTTTGCCTATGGAACTCGAAGATGCCGCGTCGCTTGAGGATTCTGTTGAAGGCGAAGATTCGGTATCGTTTGATGAGGTTGGGTGGTCACTTGACGATAATGCTGGTAAATCGCTTGAAGAAGTTGGATTCTCGTCGGGTATGCTAACCGGGGATGTGCTGGACGAACTGTCGCAACTCATCCAGCACAAGGCCGTTGCCGAAAGGAATAGATTCCCGAAGAAGTTGTGAATCTTTTTAGTCATACTTATCTCCAAAATACGTTTTCAGGTTCGAGGCTCGAGGCACGAGCAGTGAGCTGTGAGGTGTGAGGTATGAGGTCGCGCTACGCACTCTGAGGTATGAAATTCCTGGCACGAGCTATTCGCCCCTCGCAATGACAACCCCAGTTCCTACTTCCTACTCTCTCGTCTATTTCCCTAACCACTAACCACCAACCACTGTTTACTTTCCTCACACCTCAAAGGGAGCGTTAGCGACCGACCTCAAAGGCACGAAGTGCCGACCTCATACTTAGAGATTGCTTCAGGGCTATTCGCCCTTCGCAATGACAACCCCAGTTCCTACTTCCTACTGTCTACTTCCTACTTCCTACTTCCTACCTCGTTTCGCACTCAGCAATTCTTTCATTGACTCTTTCGAGGGCTTTTTTGAAATCCTTGCGCTTGATTTCGTCTGCCGCCAAGAGGTTGTTGATGTAATTGTCGTCAACGATAACATCTTCAGATTCGGAATGGCAGGGGACGACGCCATAGTCTAATGCTGCTGCACCAATGAGGTACGTGGCGGACTTGTAGCAGTTCTTTAAACTCTGGGGAAGAGACGCTCCTTTGGGACTTTCTAGAAACGCTTCTATTCTGTCGTCTACAACCCGTGCTGCCTCGAATTCACCACTTCGAACCATATAAGCGATGTATTCCGAATTCTCATCGGCTAGAATTCCATTAATGCAAGCCTGATATCCTGATACGGTTGTCCCTCTTAATCCAGTCGTGTCTGGCCTTTTCAGTTTTGAAAGTTCCTCTTCGATATTGAAAAATGCATTGGAAGTCCCATTAGAACTTGTTATCGATTCGCTAGAAGAAGTTGGAAAGGGCTCACTGGAAGATGTTGGAACGGAACCATTGGAAGATGTTTGAATGGATTCACTGGATGAACTGGCTGGATTATTGCCTGCTTGGGGTATGGTAATGTCTGGTGCGCTGGCAGAGTCGCTGCCACAGGCGGTCCACAGAAGCGCCGTGGATGAAATGAACAGATTTCCAAAAATTTTACGCACTCTTTTATTCATACTCAAAATATAAGTTAAGGGATGCGAAAAGCGAGTAAAAAAGAGGAAAAAAATAAAATTTAGTGATGAACTGGGCCGCTGCGCAGTGTTTTGTGCAAAGACGACCAGATATATGATACGATGTAGGCGCGAGGCGCGAAGCCCCGACCTCATACCTCATTTGCTATTTGGGAGAATCACACCCAGCAAGTAATTCATTGGCTCTTTTGAGGCTTTCTTCGAATGCTTCGCGGCTGATTTCGTCTGCTATCATGAGGTTTTTGAAGTTCTGGTCGTCTATGGTAATTTCTTCAGAATAAGAATCGCAGAGCTTGACGTCGTCATCAAATGGGACTTGTGGAAATTGGTTCATAACGGATGTGTAACACTTATTTGAACTATCAGAAAGAAAAGCTCCCCCCTTGGGACTTTCCAAAAAATCTTTTATTTTGGTTTCCACAATCTTCCTCGCCTCGAGTTCGCCTTTGTCTGTTATGATAAAGTTGTGTTCCAAGTCTTCATTGGCTATGATTCGTGTAATGCAAGCGTCATATCCCGTCACGGTTGTCCCCATTGTCCTTATATCGCGCCTTTTCAGATTTGAAAGTTCTTTCTTGATATCAATGGATAAATGGGGCTTGTTTGACTCGGAATCGTCATCCGCAGTGAGGGGGGCGTCCCCGCTACAGGCTATCCATAGAAATGCCGTAGACGAAATGAATAGATATCCTAAAATTTTATGTATTCTTTTGTTCATCCTCCAAATATACGTTAAGGAATGCGAAAAGCGGGTAAAAAAGAGGAAATGGTAAAATTTCGTGATATGCTAGGCCGCTGCGCTGCATCTCGGATAAAGACGGTCGGATATATGATACGATGTAGGCTCGAGGCATGAGCTGTGAGGTGTGAGGCTCGAGGTATGAGGTCGTGCTACGCACTCTGAGGTTTGAGGTTCCAGCCCCTAGATCCTAGCCTCTAGATTCTCTGATGGAGATTGCTTCGGGGTTTTCACCCCTCGCAATGACAAGTTTTCCCTAACCACTAACCACCAACCACTGTTTACTTTCCTCACACCTCAAAGGGAGCGTTAGCGACCGACCTCAAATGCACGAAGTGCCGACCTCACACCTCATCGTTCCTAGAACTGGAAATAAATGAACGGGCAGCTATCGGCACTCATGAACTGGTATATCACGAAGATGATAAACGCCGTTGCGGCGACCATTCCAGGGAGCGGGAGTGATGCGAATGCAATCCTGTAACGGCTCTTGAACTTCTTGGGAATCCAGTGGATGAGCATGCCCGCGATGAACACGAGAATGATGTTGATGTGTTCCCAGGCGATTGTCCAGAGCGAATCGTCCCATTTCCAGGCGGTGCCCATCTGCTGGACCATGTTCTTGGCCGTGTTCCAGGCGACTTCGTTCGCTTCGGCGGGGTCGAGGTTGGATCCTGCACGGAAGAAGAGACGCGTAAACGTGATGAACACGAACGTGAGCGATACGTTCCAGGCGACATAGAGCCAGTGGAAATACTTGTCGCTGAACAGGCGGAAAAGCATGACGGCGTAGATGCCGACGAACAGCACGCCGAACCATACGGCCGAAATGGCGCAGATGGCGACGTCGTAGTTCTTGTAGATGATGGCGCTGATGGCGAAGAAGAACAGGGCCGCAGATGCTCTGAATGTGCGGCTCCTCTTGACCCAAATCTTGTTGAACACCTGGCCGAACCCGTTGAGGCCGCCCCAGATGATGAAGTTCCAGCTAGCACCATGCCACCAACCGCCCACGATTTGTGTGGCCATGGCGTTCATGTTTGTGGTGATGAACTTGCGGGATTCCGGCTTGAAATATGCGTAAATTGAAATATAGAGGAATAGCGCGATGAGGGCAGCGGCGACCCACACACTGCCTGAAAGCAGGACGGCGACAAGGCTTAAGAAACCCATCCAGAAGAACGTGCCGACGGAAGCCCCGCGGTTGCCGCCCAGAGGGATGTAGAGGTAGTCGCGCCACCAACTCGAAAGGGAAATATGCCAGCGACGCCAGAATTCGGTGGGGCTGAGCGCCTTGTAGGGGCTGTTGAAGTTCTGTGGCAGGCGAAATCCCATGAGAAGCGCCACGCCGATGGCGATGTCGGTATAGCCCGAGAAGTCGGCATAAACCTGCAGCGAGTAGGCAAAGAGCGCGATGAGGTTCTCGAGGCCGGTAAACAGGAGTGGCGTATCGAAAACGCGGTCCACGAAGTTCGTGGCGAGGTAGTCGCTCAAAATGATTTTCTTCGCGAGGCCGTTCAGAATCCAGAACACGGCGATGCCGAATGTGCGACGGGGGAGGAAAAACGGTTTGTAGAGCTGCGGGACGAACTTGTCGGCACGCACAATCGGGCCTGCGACCAGCTGCGGGAAGAACGACAGGTAGAAACCGAAGTTCAGGATGTTGTCTACGGCCTTGATTTTACCGCGGTAGATGTCGATGCAGTAGCTCATCGCCTGGAACGTGAAGAACGAGATGCCCACCGGGAGGATAATCGTGTCGACGAGCGAATTTGTGCCGAACATCTTGTTGCTTGCGGCAGCGAAGAAGTTGTAAACGTGCAACTCGATTCCGGTAAAGTCGTAAAGCGCATCCAGGAAGAAGTAAGAATACTTGTAGTAGCAGAGCACCAGCAGGTCGATGATGACGACAATAATCATCAGGAATTTCTTTTTCCAGTGTTCTTCGGCTTTTTCGATCCATTTGCCGATAAAGAAATTCGCGATGACACAGAAAATCAAGATGCAAACGTAACTTCCGCTCGTCTTGTAGTAGAAGAAAAGGCTAGTGAAAAAGAGGAACGCGTTACGGAGGAGGAGCTTGTTGTGTACGAGGGTAAGTATTGCAAATACGACAGCAAAGAAACCCCAAAAATAGAACTGCGTAAAGAGCAGCGGCGAGTTCGGGTCGAACGCGAATGTGTGACTTAAAAATGGGATTAAATGGTCTAACATGGGTTACAAATTCTGGATTCTATTTTTTTGCCTTGGACGGGACCTTCGTGGAGTCGGCTTTCTTGGGGGCTGGTTTCGGTGCTTCGGGTTCCAATGCGGGGAGGCTTGCGATATGGTCCTGGTACGCCTGGATGATAGCTTTGTAGAAAAGATCGCCGAGCAGGTTGTAACCGGCAAGCTTGAAGTGGACTTTGTCTTTCTTGGCGAGGTCCGCTTTTTCCCACTTGGCCATGGAACCGAGGCCTCCCATGATGGAGAACTTGTCCCAGATACCGGCTTTGTACTTGTCTGCGAGCATGAAGAACGACTTGCGCGCCACTTCGCCGTTGGGGTGCTGCGCATATTTTTTCCTCTTGGTTTTGCGGAAGGAGTCGTTGTTCGTTTCAAAAATGATGGCCGCATTGGGGCTGACCTTGCGAATCCGCGTAATCAGCGTGTCGTAGTTGGCGCGGAAGCCTTTGTCATCGAACCTATCTACGTTCGCATCGTTGATGCCGATTGCGAAAATGACCAGGTCCGGCTTGAGGAAGGCGAGTTCCTTTTCGAGCAGCGGGCATGTGGCTTCGAAGTAGTTGGGGACCTTCGCTCCGTTGATGCCTACGTTTGCGTACATGATACCCGGGGCGTCACTTTCGGTATAAATACCCGTGAGCGTGAATCTCGGCCTGCCGGGTTTTGAATCGTTGGACGACACGTCCAGCGGTGCCATCGGTTCCGGTTCAAACGGGGGAGGTTCATCCAGTGCTGTATCAATCACGCTGCTGTCCTGGTACATGGAGTCAAGCGGGAGCGCGACGTTATCCGGTATAGCGGCAGGTTTCTTCGAGGAATCCTTCCGGGCCAAGGAATCTTTTGCCAGCGAATCGGCGAGGGCGGCGGCCTTGGCGATGGAATCTTGGCGGAGCGAGTCCGTGATGAACCGTGCAATTTCAGCCTGTTGCAGGCTGTCGAGCCAGCGGAACGAAATATGAATGGAATCGATGGGGCGAGGAATCGGGAATGTGAAACTCTGTGTTGCAGAATCGAGTTTTCCCGGAATTTCGAGGGAATCCACGTGTAAAACGGGGATTACGTCTCCGTGGTCGCTGTAACCGAAGAGGCGGATTCTTGTCTCGCTCCAGATGGGCTGCGGGTTGTAGCGGTTCAGGAGAATAGAAAATTCAGCGCGGGGGTCGCTTGTGCTGACGGCAATTCCAAGGAGCCCGAGCGGCTTCTTGACTTCGCGCAGCACGTTCTTGCTCATGTCCCAAATTCCTTTGTAGGTGCTTCCGTAGCTGGAGGGCGTGTTTGTCTTGGCGGCAGAGAACGGGAATACGAATCCACGGCCGGCGCTGGCTCCGGGGTATTCCTTGACCAGGTGCTCGCGGATACGGCCCGACATGGCATCGGCCTGGATATGGGAACCGCCGATGTGCAGGATTCTCACTTGCCCACGGTTTTCAAAGACAAGTGTATCGAGCTTCTTGAAGAAGGGCTCAAAGGACTTGTTCCCCTTCGGGAACTGAATCTTGTTGAGCGAGGTGTCTATAAAACCGTACTTGGACAGGTCCAAGGTGTAGTCGCTGGGGGAGGGCGCAGGCTCCCTAGCGAAGACGCAACATGCGGTTATCGCAATGATTAGTGCTACCTTTCTCATCTCTTTTCCCTTCTTGTAGCCGGCGTTGTCGGCTGCTTTTTAGACAAGTTTGTGTTGCTCCCCTGCTTTTGCCCGTTTACGGGCCTTCTTTTTTTCCTTACCTTTCGCTTCTGTTGGTCGGCCGGCGTAGTCTGCTGAATTTGTTTCCGCTTCTTTATCTGCGGATTTTCTGTGTCGTTGACTTTGCGCCTTGTCTTTTTCTTGGCCGTTGTCTGTTCTGTTGTTTTCTTTGTCGTGACCGGCTTGCGTGCAGGCTGTTCGGCAACGGGCTTGCGTGTCGGTTCGGCAACAGGCTTGCGCACCGGTTCTGTAATCGGCTTGCGGGCGGGCTGCTCTGCGACAGGCTTACGTGTCGGTTCTGCGATCGGTTTGCGAACAGGTTGTTCTGCGACCGGTTTGCGTGTCGGTTCGGCAATCGGCTTGCGCGTCGGCTGTTCGGCGACGACGGGTTTACGCACGGGCTCCGTGATCGGTTTGGGCGCCGGTGCCGCAATAGGCTTCTTTGTGGTTTCTTCCACCACAGGCTTCTTCGCCTCTGCGGTGCTTATAGAGTCGTTGAAGGAACGCAGTGCGAGTAACTTCTTGTCCGAGATGTTGTGCCTGCCCCTGAATTTGAAAAAGTCGTAGTACATGCGCAGCGAAGAACTGAACAGGTCGCCCATGTGCGTTGCGCCACGGCGGGTAAAGTGGATATGGTCCGTGAATCCCAGCGGGGGTTCGCGCTTGACCCATTTCGACATGGTTCCGTTACCGCCCATGACGCGGTGCATGTCCCAATAGGCGACTCCATTTTCGAGGGCGACTTCGCGGAGGGCTGCGATGGTCATGCGGAGAGCGGGGTAGGTCTTCCAGCGTCCGTCGGATTGCCTTTCCATGTCGGCGGGGCCGATGAATATGATGTCTGCATCCGGGTTGGCCTTCTGGATGGCGAGAATCTGGCGCGTGACGAGCTTCTTTATATAGTCTATGTTGGATGTAGAAATGCTCGGGACCATGTTTCCACCGTATTCCATCATGATAAGCTTCGCGTTCATTGCCTTGTACGATTCTGCAAGCAGTTCCGGGTCAATTCTGTGGAAAATCGTTCCCGAGGAACCGCGCATGGCCACGTTGTCGACGGCCACGCCGTAGGCTCCGTCTGCGGAAACGGCGTAAATTTCGGTATTTCCCGTGAGCGTAATCTTTACAGACGACGTTGTATCGGGGAGTTTCCACGTATATACGTTAAGTTTTGTGTAAGAAGAATCTACGAGAGGCGGTTCGGCTTCGACCATCTTGACCGAAGTCTTGATTTTTTCCGTGCTGTCCGGGTTTAGGCCCACGACAGTCGTGAAGGTGCGGTCGTAATCCAACCTCGCTTTTAGCTTTCCGCGCTTGCCTGCAAGGACCTTGATAGTGGCGTAGCCGCCGGCGTGCGGATAAACTTTTGTCCTGTCTTTGCGGTCCAGACGGCGCTTGATGCCGATAACTGCGGTTCCGTTCAAGTTGGCGAACTGAGCCAGCGGTCCATAGCGGCTATGAGTGGCTTCTTCGTCTTTGGGGCCAAAGAGAATGTAGCGCTCTAGGGCACCCCGGCTCCAGTGGACGGTCGTTTGCGGCTGGATTTTGAGGACGGGCGGGAGCATGCCTGGCCCGGCACCGCCGAATTCCTCCTGGAGGTCTTCGCGGATAGTCGACGAAATGCGGTCTTCTTCCAACTGGGAGTCCCCGTAATGCACGATGTGTACAACGGAACTGTCTATCGACGCCAACTGGAGGTGCAGGAAGAACCTGTCGAACCACGTGGGGTCGTTGTTAGGGAGGTCGAACCTTGTTTTGCCGCTATCGAAAAAGTCCTGGTAAAAGCGCAAGGAATCGGCAAAGGCGGCGAACTGCTTCTGCCGGGTAGCTTCCATCATAGCTCTGATCTCGTCTTCCGGGTCGTTTTTCCCGTTTGCCGTGGTGTCGGCGACAGGGAAAACATCGGTCAGGGACGGAAAACGGAGTGTGAGTGATTCACTGATGTGTATGCCGTCGGACGGGAAAATAATGGCCATCAATCCAAGAACAAGGAACAGGCTTATGATGGTAATTAACGCTTTTTTCGGGGTCATTGATTATTCTGGTTTCTTGATCTCGGTTTTCAATCGTTCCACGATGGCTGCGGGGTTTCCGACAAACATTTCGCCGGTGCGCATGTCCTTGAATTCAAATTCGCCAGCGCCTGCCTTGGAGCCGTCGACATAGATGACAATTTTTGCACCCTGGTAGTTGGCCTGGTCCAGCTGCTTGCCCATCTTCATCGGGGCGAGCGGGTGAGAAACGGAGAAGTTGCCGAGTTTTGCGTCGCGGAATGTCTGGGCGGTCTCGAACACTTTCTTCATGTCGTTTGTGAAGCTTGCAATGTAGAAGTCCACGCTCTGCTTGGGGCTGGGCAACAGGTTGTGTTCGGCCAGCAGGTCGGCGAGCACGACGTCGCCCATGCCAAAGCCCACGCCTGGGATACGTTCGCCACCGAGCTTTTCGGTGAGGCTGTCGTAGCGGCCGCCGCCGGCGATTGCGCGCATCGATTTGCCCTTGTCGAACACTTCGAATACGATGCCGGTGTAGTAGGCGAGTCCGCGCACAATCGAAAGATCGAGATTCACGCAATCGCCGTAGCCCGCGGCAGCGAGCGTCTCAAATAAATCTTCGATTTCTTTGAGAGCGGCGCCCGCGTTTTCGCTGTGAACCGCATTGCGCACTTCTTCGAGGCTTTTGCAGCCCATGAAGTCGTCAAGCTTTTTCACCTGGTCTTCGGTGAGGCCGGCTTCGGCGAGTGCCTTCGCAAAGGCTTCGGGGCCGATTTTCAGGCGGCGGTCAAGCACCGGGTACACAAGCGCTGGGTTCGGGGCACCGATTTCTTCGAGGTACGTGGCCAGAAGCTTGCGGCTAGAGACGCCAATCGCAAATTCGCCGTCCTTGAGGCCGAACTTGCGCAACATCGTCGCGATGGAGGCGAGCAGGTCGGCTTCGGCATAGATGCTCTCGGTGCCGATGATGTCCATGTTCAGCTGGAAGAACTCGCGCAGGCGGCCCTTCTGTGCCTTCTCGTAGCGGAAAAGGCGCGGCATGCTGAACCACTTGAAAGGCTTCTTGAGTTCGCGCGCCTTCTGGATCACGAGGCGGGCGAGCGTCGGGGTCATTTCGGGGCGGAGCGCGATTTCGCGGTCGCCCTTGTCTTTAAAGTTGTAAAGCTGGCTTACGATTTCTTCGCCGGATTTGCCCGTATAGAGTTCAAGGTGCTCAAACATCGGGCCTTCGTATTCTTCGTAGGCGAAACTTTCGGCGACACTGCGCCAGGTATCGAAAATATAGTTCTGGATGCGTTGCG
The DNA here is from genome assembly GCF_947305105.1 of uncultured Fibrobacter sp. Classification (NCBI taxonomy): domain Bacteria; kingdom Pseudomonadati; phylum Fibrobacterota; class Fibrobacteria; order Fibrobacterales; family Fibrobacteraceae; genus Fibrobacter; species uncultured Fibrobacter sp. The sequence goes on from NZ_CAMZCS010000018.1 coordinate 23,234, forward strand.
CTTCCGGGTAAAAATCACGCGTGCCCTTGGGCAGCTGAGGAATCTGTATGCTCATAGTGGCAGTAAATGTAGAAAAAGACGAGAGACGAGGGACGAGAGACGAGAGGCGAGATATACGAAACTTGGCGCTTTTAGCGCCTTAGTTGAGTTATCCTCTATGAAAAAAAACTGACGGCCGAAGCCGCCAGCTTTTGCACAACAAAAACTCGTTAATTGAAGTTCTTGCACTCGCCTTTCCATTTGCCTTGTTTGCCAATGATGTTGCCGTCGATGTATTTGCCGCTAGAACCGACGAAGTCTGCCTTGCGGAAGTCTTCGCCGCCAAGGTGCCAGCGCATCCAGGCAATCGTAATGGCCATGCCGTCCCACGGACCGGAACCGTGGCCGTATCCGCCTTCGCTGTTCATCGGTCCACCGGTCATTTCGATCATGCAGGCCGGAACGCTTGTCGCACTCCTGTAGTCAGAGATGGCGTTGTCGTGTTCCATGCCCTTTTCGCCGAAGACGACTCCGGCCGTCTTGGTGGCAGGAATGTTCTTGAACGCACCTCCATTGCGGTCGCCGCTGTTGTTGAGGAACGCCGTGATAACTCGTTTGTCCTTAATGGCCGCCTGTTCGGATTCAAGGCCGCCCATGGAGTGCCCGGAACAACCGACGGTATTCATGTCGAGCTTGCCGTTCAGCGGGCTCTTGGAATCCTTGTTCTGCTGTTCCAACCAGTCAAGAGCCTTCGTGGCTTGGCTGGCGTCGCCCGGAGATTCTTTAAGCGCAATCACCACGAATCCGTGGGAGGCGAGTCTGCGGATCATGCCTTCGTAAGCGTCGGGCTTTTCGCCGCCACCGGGACCCCACACCACGACGGCGTGCTTCTTGTCGCTGGAGAGCTGTTCCGGATAAGCGAGAATTCCTTCGCCATCCCAACCGGTGCGTGTCTTATAGACAACTTTCATCAGGTCTTTTTCTTCTTCCTGGCCTTCGGCGAGGAAAATGCCGCCGCTAGCCTGGGCGACTTCGCTAGAACTGGCCGGATTTGCCTGGCCTGCGCTGCTGGAACTTGCCGGAGCTACTTGCCCGTTGCTGGAACTCCTTGGGTTTGCCTGGCCGTTGCTAGAACTGCCCGGTGCTGCTTGACCGATGCTGCTGGAATTGATTACGGTGCCGCCGATGTTGGAGCTGGAACCCGGTGCGGCTTGGCCGATGCTGCTGGAACTTCCGGCAGCGGGAGTGCCACCGAAGTTTATTCCGCCACCTATACCCGGTTGTCCGCCCAAGCCGTCGGAACTGCCGGGGGGGACGAAAAGCCCGCCTGAACTTCCCGGTAATGTGGTTCCATCGCTGGAACTCCCCGGAAATGCGAATCCGTCTGAGCTTGATGTGATTAAACCCGCGATTTCCGGGGTGGTTTCCGACCCTGGACCGGTTGCGGTCGATTCCGAGTCATCGCAGCTCGTGAGCGCGAATATACCGGTCAAAACAACTACGCTGAGTAGTTTCTTCTTTGCCATAAGGCCTCCTTTCCAAAAACATTTTTAATCTATCCTGTTTTTGGGGCCTTAAATCAGAGGCCAGGGGAGAAAATGTTGATTATTTATCCAAGGATTTGTAAACGTTTCTTAAGAAGTTGGTAGTTTCGTTGGGACGTTTTTTTTTGCTTTTTTTGCGCTAGTTTTGGCTACTAATGCGACTTGTAGACGCTTTTTTTCTTTTCATTTTTTGCTATATTTACAGCGAAAAATTTCAAACGCCTTAAAAGGAAGGTTAATCATGGCTAGAAAGAAGATTGCACTCGTTGGTGCAGGTCAGATTGGTGGTACAATGGCTCTCGTTATCGCCCAGAAGAATCTCGGCGACGTTGTTCTTATCGACATTCCGCAAACTCAGGGCATGCCCAAGGGCAAGGCTCTCGATATCATGGAAGGCCGTTCCGTCATCAACTCCTCTGTCGATCTTCAGGGCTCTACCGACTACGCCGACCTCAAGGGTGCGGACGTGGTTATTGTTACCGCCGGTTTCCCGCGTATGCCGGGCATGAGCCGTGACGACCTCCTCGACAAGAACTGCGGCGTCATCAAGACGGTCGCCGAAGCCATCAAGGCTAACGCTCCGGACGCTTTCGTTATCGTCATCACGAACCCGCTCGACGCTATGGTCTACAACATGCAGAAGCAGTCCGGTCTCCCGGCCAACAAGGTCATCGGTATGGCTGGTGTGCTTGACTCTGCCCGTCTCGCTTGCTTCGTTGCCGACGAACTCGGCGTGTCTGTCGAAGACGTGAAGGCCCTCGTGATGGGCGGCCACGGCGACACGATGGTCTCCATCATGGAATGCGTGACTGTTGCCGGTATTCCGGTTTCTCAGCTCATGAGCAAGGAAAAGTTTGCCGAACTCGCCAAGCGTACCGCCGGTGCCGGTGGCGAAATCGTGAACCTCCTCGGCCGCGGCTCCGCTTTCTACAGCCCGGCTACTTCTGCCGTGCACATGGCCGAAGCCTACCTCCTCGACAAGAAGAACGTGTTCTCCTGCGCTGCCATGCTGAACGGCGAATACGGCGTGAAGGGCCTCTACTGCGGCGTGCCGGTCGTGGTTGGCGCTAACGGTGTCGAAAAGATTCTCGAAGTTTCCATGAACGACGAAGAAAAGGCTGCCTTCGCCAAGTCCGTCGAGGCTTGCAAGAAGAACGCCGAATGGGTCGACGCTCACACCTAATATAATTGACATTTGCGCTTCACTTGTCATTGCGAGCGAAGCGTGGCAATCTCATTTTAAGAAAAACTCCCTCGGCGATGCCGGGGGATTTTTGCATACTAATCTTTTTTGTATTGCTTTACTTCAGTACAATTTTCTTTGAAAGATTCACGTTATTCCCGCTGATGCGTATGATGTAAATTCCCGCATCGAGCGTTGCAAGGTTGAGCGTTGCTGCGTTACCAATAGCGCCCTTCATCACGACTTGCCCGAGCGAATTGATTACTTCGGCGGTTGCCTTTATGCCCGTGAATTCGAGCGTGTGCCCGTTTAAAATAGCTTTGGCTGCAGAAACTTCGCGAACAACCTTGATTGCTTCTGTTGCTGTCGGGGTGCTGCATTTTTCCGGGCATGTGCCATCTTTGGGGCCAACGGCGCAAATGTTGAATTTGTAATCGCCTGAGGCCGCCTGAATTTTAAAGTGTACGGCGGCAAGTTGTTTTGCCGCTGTTTCTCCGTCAAATTTAACCGTGCCATCGTACCATGAAGGTTGTTTAAAGTCGGACCATGAAGCGACAACCTTGTTCCCTGTTTTGGATGCAGGGAGATTTACGGCCGGATTTGCGTAATTGATTGTGGAATCGACGGCTTCGCCAAGGCCGAGTTCCAACGCGATATCCGTGTCAGACGTGTAGGTCACGCAGAGCCCACCCCAGGCGGATGCGTCGCCGGTAGCTGGATTTGGATCTGTTTCCGAAATTTGACCAACGACGTTGAATCCCACGCCGACAAACGGATCGTGTTCGTTAGATTCTTTGTTTAGATTTGCTGTGCCGCAAAAGCCTTTGCATTCGTAGATGACGGGCTCTAAACTTTGTCTGTCGTAAAGGGGGTCTATTGGTACAGGCCAGCTAATTTTAGATGATTTCGAAGCACCATTGTAGGAATACCAATAGCCTTCTGTTTTGAGTCCATTGCCAAGGCCTGTATGGATTTGAGGATCAGAATTTGCGTCTTCACTAACTTTGGCCCCATTCCAGGTTTCGAATGAGCCTGCGTAAATGACAGACGTGGCGCAAAGTGCTGACAGCATGATTCTTTTCATATTCTTCGCTCCTAATTCAAATCTACCCAATATAAAATAAATTATTTTTTTTACTTGATAATATATATTTATGTTATGCGTGACTTTTTTAGCTGTTTGGCCTTTCTTTTTTGTGTGGTGGCCTTGTTCATGGGACGGGGTTATTGCGCCGCAGAGGATACGCCGCTTGATTCGGCGGGCTTGTTACGTTGCCGTAATGCGATGATGGATGCTTTGCGAGACAACCACCTCGATGACCTCAAGCAAATTGTCGAGAAAGCCGAAAAAATCAAAAAGACGACCGAACGGCCTTTGTTTTACGAAAGCGAAAAGCTTTTGGTTAAATATTTCTTGAAGGATTTTGAATTCCTTAGCAATGTAGATTCCGTGGCGCTTTATAACACGAGTACCATGTCGCTTTATTACATTGATGAGAAGAAGGCTGTGAAAGGCTTTTACGATGAATTCTATTTTGAAATTAAGGATAAAATGGCTGAGGAATTGCGGTCGGGGAGGCTCGTAAAGACTCTTGACGAAATAGAAAATGAGAGTGACAGGGCTTTTGTTTTTATTTTGCTTGTTGGCCTGTACGAAAGCAAAGTTCAAGTATCCTCGTTGATCGAAGAGCGCAAGGCGCAGCTCTCAAATCGTAAGCAGTTGGATTATCTAGTCGGAAAATACTGGACGGATATATTTTTCGACAACAATAAGAGTCGCTGGGTGACGCTGGGTGCTTTATTTGACGTTTATGCAGGCGATATCTCTGACAAAGTTGAAAATTCTATAGGCTTCAACATTGGATGGGGCAGAATACGTGAGAAAATCCTGTATGGAGTCATCTTTGATTTTCAAAAGGGGGATTATGCTGAATCGGATTCACTTTATTTCTTTGATGCCGGTCTTGAATTGAATGCCGGATATGCCGTGTATAGAAGGGGCTTTGTGACTCTTTATGGGCTTGTAAATGCGGGGGGTCGGTTTAATTCGCTACAAGAGAACGATGATGCCGACAAAAAAAGGAAATTGCCATATCAGTTCTACCCGGCGTTTGGCGCTGGTATGGTGTTGGATTTTTGTGAACCGAACATTGAAATTGGCTTACGCTACAGGAGTGGGGTGGAAAATGTTTGGGCAGACGATGTCGTAAAGGCGTCCGGATTCCGGTTCTACTTTTCTATTGAATTGTTGCTTGCTCCGCGTGAGCGAAAACCTTTTGAATATGGCAATTAAGTGCGGCGAACTTAGAATTTCGGGGGAATGCCGGAGATAAGTTCGTCGTCCATGTAAATGGTGATGTATGGGTTAATCGGGGCTTTTTCGGTGTCGCCCTGATCCCTTTCCCATAGGGGAATTCCGTCGTAGTCGGCTCCGTCTACGTCTTTTTGGTGGGCCGCCCAGGACCAACCCCCGCTAGTTGAATTAAGTTCTTTTTTTGCCTTGGTCCTAAGGGTTTCGCATGTGTTGCTCTGGTAAATTCCGCTCGAAAAGTTTATGTCAATTCTCAGGCTGCTTGATGGGGGAATTTCCAGACTTCCGAGAGGGACAGGAATATAATAGGTGTATTCTTCTGTTGATGCGTTATAGGAACTGTCTATTTTTATAGGAATGGAATGTCTAAAGTTGTTTCTTAGTGTATCGCTGGCGTCCGTGCCATCTGCAAGTTTGCAGGGTAAACTAAATCCGAGGCTGTCGTGCAGTTGGCAGATATCCTCGTCAATGATGAACGGACAGGAACCCGGCTGTCTCCCTTCACCTGGAACGGGTTCTATGTTTTCAGGTTTCCCAGATACATATAAACGAAGTGTTAGGTTGCTGATAGCTTGTTCTTCGTTGTTGTAAATGACTACGTTTAAATTGTCTGTGTCGGTAAATACATACTGGTATGCGCCTACGCTGATGTCGCGGCTTGCAAAAGAAGTAGGGGCTTCCTCGGAAGAGGAAGAATCCGTAGAAGAGTTCGGCTCTGCGCTGCTGGAACTTTCGGTGCTAGAAGACGAGTTTACGGTTTCGGACGAAGATGGCTCGTCTGTCGCAGACGAAGTAGGTTCCTGGATGTCGTTGGCTCCGCTAGAAGAAGCTTCGCTGCTAGAGGAATTGTCCTCAATTTTTGAAGACGAGGATTCTTGAGAAGGTTCTTCAGGAGTCCACGTATTATTATGGCAAGTGTAGCCCTGCTTTTCGTCTTTTACGTAGGCGAACGCACCTTCTCGGGTGTCGGAACAGGCTGGTAGGTCGTCGTGTGTTTTTGCGATGATGTCCGAGTCGTCAGTGGAAACTTTGACATTAGAAGAGGATTCGTCGCTGCAAGCCGTGAACAGCGCGACTCCGCATAAAGAGATAAGGGCAATTTTTTTCATGATTTGAATTTAACATTTTTGGAAAATATTTTTCTTGGAATTTTTCTGCCGTGGTGTTGATTTGGGTGGGGCTTTATGAATGCTTGTTTAAATGTGGACTTTCTTATTTGCTTGATGTGCTTGAAAATACATGTAATTGTTTGAAATTTTGTAAAAACGTAGACTTTTAATAAAGAATTTTTATTGACTTTTACGAAAATAAAAGGTATATTAAGGGTAAACCGTCAGGGAGTATTATATGTGTTTGGGATTTCGTTGCCGTTTTGGCTCAATGTTTGGGTGTGTTGGCCTAGGGGTTGCGTTTGGAGTGTCGTTTGCTTTTTCCGCAGATTGGTACGCGAAAGACAACTTGCAACCCGGTCACGACCCGAGTATGGTGCGCTTCGAGGACGGCTACGCCCTCATGAGCACGAACAACAATCTGCAACTGTGGACTTCCGAAGATGCCTACACTTGGCGCGACCACAAGTCGACCGTGAGCGCGATTCCGCAGTGGGCCTACGAGTATGCGCCCGGTACCGAGGGCATCTGGGCTCCGGACATTTATTACATGAATGGCGAATTCCGCGTGTATTATTGCGTGTCCGTCTTTGGCAAGCGCTCTTCGGCCATTGGCTACCAGGCGACGACTTCGATTATGCCCGGAACGGATGGCTACGGCTGGAAGGACCATGGCCATGTTTTCCACACCGTGACTTCGGACAAGTACAACGCCATCGATGCCGACGTGGTCAAGGATACCGAGGGCAATTATTGGATGGCGTTCGGCTCGTTCGGGCTCGGCATTCAGCTGATCAAGTTGGATGCGCAATCGGGTTACCAGGCGAGCGACGACAAGACGGTCTACAACATTGCCCGCCGTACGAGCAAGGCGAGCGAGGGCGCGGAAGAAGGACCGAGCCTCATTGAACATGGGGGGAAGTATTTCCTCTTTACTGCTTGGGACAAGTGCTGTCAGCAGGGCGCGAATATTGAGCAGACTACCTACAAGACGGCTTATGGCCGTGCCGACAAGGTGACGGGCCCGTACAAGGACCGCGCAGGGAACGATATGGCGACCGGTGGCGGCACGATTCTCTTGGAACGTTACGGGCGCTACGTGGGGCCGGGCGGCGGCGAGGCCTTCCAGGACTTGAACCGCGTGCGTTTTGTGCATCACTACTACGATTTGAATGGCGACAAGTACAACCATATCCACATCCGTGATGTCGTGTTTACCGAGGATAACTGGGTTGAGATGGGACAGCCCTTCCTCGGGCGTTATTTGAGTGCCGAGGTGGAGCATGGCGTGCTGACGCGTGCGGTGTCGGGCGACCTCGCGATTACGCGGAGCAATACGGCTTCGAACGGGGAATACCTTGCGTACGTGAATACCGAGGGCTCCAAGATTCGCCTGCCGATGAACATTATGCAGGCGGGCGATTACCTGCTGCGTTACCGCTACGCCAACGGCGGCGATGCGGCCGCGACGCACAAGGTGACGGTGAATGGCAAGTCGCAGACGGTGACGCTCCCGCCGACGGGGGAGTGGGGCACGTTCCCCGAAAAGGCCATCGTGATGGTGCCTGCGACACTCAAGCGCGGCGGCAACTTCATCGAACTGGAACCGGAACCGAACGGGAACTTTGCGGAACTCGACCGCATCGATTTTTTGCGCGTGATTCGTGATACGATTCCTGCGAACGGCTTTGACAACGGCATCCGCGTGCGCCTCACGAAGGACGACGAGTTCGCCATCAAGGACGGCGGCTACGCGATTTTCGAGAACGTGGTGACGGATTCCATCAAGTCTGTGGAAGTAGCTGTCGAGGTGAAGAGCCTTACAGGCGGCAAGCTCAGCATTCGCGACGGCAAGAAGGACGGGACCGTTCTTTCGGAATGCGAACTGGTGGCTGCCAACGAGAAATTTACATCTAAGGGCTGGACGACGGTGAACTGCTCGAACCTCAAGAGCATCGGCGGCGTGAAGGACTTTTACCTGACGGCATCCGGCGTTTCGGGCGAAGCGATTGTCAGGAACATTGTGTTCGCAAGTTCGTCGGGGGAGATTGTCTGCAATCAGGAGCCATGCGGCGACCCGATTTCCAGCTCCTCTTTGGCAGATTTGACGGGCTCATCTAGCAGCTCGGAAATTGCCGGTATTTTGTCCAGTTCTTCGGGAACGGACGCGATTGTCCCGCGCTCAGTCCGCCCCGACAATACGATGTCGCCCGCCCGCAAGGGTTATCGCGACCTCAAAGGCCGCTACTTCGATAAGCAAATCCCGTACAGGGTGATGTTCTAGGGGATCTCACCAAAAAGGTTTTTGTCATGTATAAAATTTCTTCTATCGCGTTGTTTGCGGCTGCGGCTTGTTTCGCGGCGAATCCGCTCACCACGGATTTCTATTCGGCGGATGCGGCGGCGCTCGTGTATCACGACAGTCTGTTCATTTTCGCTGGGCACGACGAGCAGGGCCCGCAGGGCAATAACAACGAGGCGTTCGTGATGAACGACTGGCACGTGATGGTGACCGACGATATGGAAAACTATCACGATTACGGCGCGGTGCTGAGTGTCAAGACTTTCAAGTGGGCGAACGCGAGCGCGTTTGCGGGGCATTGCGAATACCGTAACGGCAAGTTCTACTGGTACGTGGCGGTGCACCATGCGACAATCAAGGAAAATGGTAGCGAAGGCTTTGCGATTGGCGTTGCGGTGGCGGATCATCCGTCGGGTCCGTGGACGGACGCGCTCGGGCATGCGCTGGTGACCGACGAAACGCAGAACGACGTGAAACTGAATATCGACCCCGCGATTTTCTACGATGGCGATGACATCTGGATGTATTGGGGCTCGTGGAATGCGGGCCGTCGCGTGAAACTCAAGGAGAACATGCTCGAACTCGCGAGCACTCCCGAAGACATCAAGATCAAGGACTTTTTCGAGGCTCCGTGGATGCACAAGTACCGCGGCAATTACTACTTCAGTTACGCCTCGGGTTATCCCTCGACGACGAACTACTCGATGGCATCGAGCTTGAATGGCCCCTGGATGCAGAAGGGTGTCATCAACGACAAACTCGACAATTCCGAAACGAATCACCAGGCGATTTTCAAGTATCTCGGGCACTGGTACTTTATGTATCACGGCGCGAACTCTCCGGGCGGCTGGACTTACCGCCGTTCCGTGAACATTGACTACCTGTATTACGACGAGGATGCGAATATCCAGAAAATCAAGCGCACCTCGACGGGTGTAGACAAAGTAAATAATGCTCCGCTTGTCGAAGGGGGCTACCGCCTGACGGTAACGCATAGCAATATGGCACTTGAAGATGAAAACGGTATCGTGGTGCAGCGCCCGATGGCAGATTCTGCTGAGGCCCAGTTATGGGTGATTGTGAAGGGCGATTCCGCACGCCATTACACACTCAAGAATTTTGCGACCGGCCGCTATTACTGCCCGCCCAAGGCATTACTAGATACTGTCAAGACTTCCGAGACTGCCTGCGATATCCGCATCGAGAATGCGTCCGTGAACAAGGGCTACTACGTTTACGGTGACTACGACAGCGACTTCGTGGGCGACGTGCTGAACATCTCGAAGGATGCGGGCATGCCCGTGATCACGTGGGTCCGCACCGGGACTGATAACCAGAAGTTCTAATTCAAGGCCGCCCAGTTGCCGGAACCAGTCGTGGAATCTTCGAGTTCTGTAATTTCAAATTCGGAGGTTGTTTCCAGTTCATCGGAAACGGAGCCGGGTTCACGTGATAGCGGAATTTCAAGTTCGTCTGGAACGACTGCGATTGAAAAGCGCGCAGTTCGCTCCGATAATTCGATGGAACCCGTTCGCAAGGGTTACCGCGACCTCAAGGGCCGCCACTTCGATAAGCAAATCCCGTATCGGGTGATGTTTTAAAGACTGCTTTTCTTCTTGACGTCGGAAAGGACCATCGCGGCTGGGCGGGTGTGGCCTTTCAGCATGTCGTTGTAGCCTTTCTCAAGTTCCGCATCAAGGCGTTCTTTTGACCATTTGGCTGAGTTTTCTAGCTTATTCATATTTATTTTTTGCCTTAATTTCAGCTTGGCAAGGTGGTCAAAACTTTTGACCACCTCTTATTTCAGTAACTTGTTCTCTCCGATGGATTCTAGCACTGTCATCTGCGAAATCGCAATCTGGTTCAGCTTTTGCAATCGTTCTGGCTGCGGCAAGCCTTCCTTGATCAGGACGGAATTCAGCGATTCCATATTCGAAAGGCATATAAGCTGATTTACCGTCGCATAGTCGCGGACATTGCCCTGCAAATCGGTATGTGCATCGCGCCATTCCTTAGCAGTAAATCCGAATAATGCAACATTTAGAACATCAGCTTCGTTTGCGTAAACCATGCTCATCTGTTGTTTTGTAAGTGTAGCCGGAATCAAATTCTGCTTGATGGCGTCCGTATGGATATGGTAGTTGATTTTTGAGAGTTCACGACGTAATGACCATCCTAATTGGGCCTGTTCCGCAGCCTTGAGGCGTTGGAACTCCTTAACTAAGTACAATTCGAATTCGACAGAAACCCAACTTGCAAATTTGACGGCGATATCATATTGTGCAAAAGTCCCGCCGTTTACACCATTTTTAGAAATGAGTCCAATTGCACCTGTTTCTTCAATCCATCGAGAAGGGCTCATGGTGAACGAATGGCTACCAGCTTCTTTTAAAAAGGGGTCGAATTCGACCCCTTTGAAGTCGGGATTGTTCAACATTTCCCATAAACCTAAATATTCTATTGTATTTTTTGACCTCATCCAATTTTTCACAACATCCTTAGGCTCCACCGGATTCTTTTGCCGAGCAATATCAGTAATGCAGACATAATCGACGCCGTTAACGAGCATTGTTTTGATTTCTCGGTTCATGACGTTTATTCGTTTCATCTTTTACTCCTTTTTGCTGCGGACAAGCGTAAAACCGCAACGTTTGAAATTTTGAGCACTAGAACGTTTGTGTACTAATAAATATAATCTCTCTATGGGCGGATGTCAAGAGATTTATGAAAAATTCTACAAAGATGTGAATCCAATATTTTGAAAGGGGAGGGAGAAGTCTCCCCTAGGTCGCGCGACGCTTGCGTTGTTGCTTCCCACCTTCTCGCCTAGGGGCTCTGCCCCTAAAACCCCTATTGCAAAGGATAAAGCATCCGATTTCGCTAAAAATTCTTATATTCAAGGCATGAATTATTCAAAGCTCCGCGAAGAACAGTTGAAATCCGCCGTGCGCGAGGATTTCTTTGCCGATTACAAATATACGCAACTAGGAAACATTGACTTCGTAATTGCAAAACACAATACGACTGGCGAACGAACGGAACTTTTTGAAGACGAAATCGCCGACCTCAAGAGCATCTTATGGGCAGAGGCGAAACAGGGTAACACCCACGACATATACGAATCTTTTGTGCAATTGATGCTCACCATCGGTAAGGAGCGTTCCTTTGAGCATAACCTGCCACCCAAGTACATCGGAGCCTTTGATGCCGAAAAATTTGCGTTTATCGAGTATCACGATATTCAGGAAATTTTCTACCAGAATGATTTTAATTGGAATGTAACCCCGAGCAATCACGATACCAAGGAATTTAAGCAACTTCACGATCTTTGCCAAAAGTTACTTGAAGAGAAATCGATTTTTTTCCGATTCAAGAGTGATTCTGCAGAACTAAAAAAATTCATTCGTACCAATTTCAAAATTACGAAGGACATCTCCGAAAAAATTTCAGTTACCAAGAACAATTTTACTTTCGTATTCCAGAAATGGGAAACTGCAGTAAAACCATCTATCAATGTAGATTGGACAAAGGTAAACAAGGCTGGAATCATATCGGCGGACTTCTTCTTGGCTGATTTACTTTCTAGCGACAATCGTTCCATCAAGGACAATCTCTTTGTTGTCTTGAAAAGGACAAAATACGCGTTAGCCAAGAAACTAGACGAGAATGGATTCCTTTCGTATTCCACGGTTGAATTCAAGGATAAGCAAAAGGCGTATAAGGAATTTTGGAGTATCTATAAGAGACCCCCACAAGAGGAATATTGGGATTATATCATTGAAAGACGTGATTTGTTGGTTCCTCAGGATATCCGCGAACGCAAGGGCAGTTTTTTCACTCCGCAGATATGGGTGGAAAAATCTCAGCAGTATTTAGCGGATGTGCTCGGAGAAACCTGGCAAGATGACTATTGTATATGGGACTGTTGCGCCGGAACGGGCAACCTGCTGAACGGGCTCACCAACTACGACAATGTGTGGGCATCAACATTGGATAAGCAGGATCTCGATGTGATGACGGACCGTGTGAATAACGGATGGTCCATGCCCGAAAACCATATTTTTCAGTTCGATTTTCTGAATGATGAATTTGGCAAGTGCCCTGAAGAATTGCAGCAAATCATCAATGACCCCGAAAAACGTAAGAAACTGGTTATCTACATAAACCCTCCGTATGCGGAAGCGGGAAATAAGCGTCAAATGAATTCTGATGCAAAGAACAAGAGTGGCGTTTCGTTTGAAAACAAGATTTATGAAAAATGGAGTGGTATTGTTGGAACGGCGGCAAGAGAACTTTATGCTGAATTTCTCCTGCGAATCCATGATGAACTAAATGGTTGCGTTTTAGGTCAATTCTCAAAATTAAAGGCTCTTTGTGCTCCAAATTTTGTGAAATTCCGTGAGGTATTTAGAGCGAAATTGCAAAAATGTTTTGTTGTTCCTGCAAATACTTTTGATAATGTTAAGGGCCAATTTCCAATAGGTTTCTTTGTATGGGATACAAAGGAAATGTCTAATTTACTCGAAAATAAAGAGTCTTTAAATCCAACCGTTGCTGATGTTTATGATTCAAATGGAGTTTTTCAGGGAAAACATACATTCTACGCATATAATAACTGCAAATTTATGTTGCATTGGATTAGAAACTTCTATGATCTTGATGGAGAACTCATTGCATTTATTCGCGTAAACGGACAGGATATGCAAAACAAAAATGGTGTATTCCTGACTTGCGAATTGACTCCAAATGATTACAAAGCACATTTCTTTTTCAAAGTGACAAAAAAGAATGTGACGCAAATGTCGATTTACTTTGCCGTTCGTCATTGTATTGAAGCTTTATGGCTTAATGACCGTGATCAGTTCCTTTATCCGAATGATGGCTGGCAGGAGGATTTTGCTTTCCAAACAGATTGCCTGATTTATACTCTATTCCATGGGCAAAACAGGATTTCATCCGAAGTACTAACTACCGACAAGCAATCACTAGCCACAAACCATTGGATTCCTTTTACTCGCGAGCAAGTTGGTTGTAAAAGTACTTTCAAGAGTAATTTCATGAACAAGTTCCTGAAAGAATTCATGGAATCGCACTCGTTGAATCTTTCTGATGAAGCTCAAACTGTATATAATGCCGGGCTAGAACTTTGGAAATATTACCACACTCAAACTGGTGCAAAACCTAACGCAAGTTTCTATGATATCCGCAAGCATTTCCAGGGTGTTGATGCCAAAGGACACATGAACAGCAGTTCAGAAGATTCCACTTACATAGATCTAATCTCGGTTTTGCGCACCCGTCAAAAAATTCTCGCTTCAAAAATTGAACAGAGTGTCTATAAGTACGGATTCTTGAAGTAGGAACTTTCGGGGGTTTTAGGGGGTGGAGCCCCTTAGGCGAGGGGGTAGCGTATGCCACAGGAAGATCCCCGCCTTCGCGGGGATGACAAAATGGTGGCGGGGATGACATGGGGCAGAAGCGAGGGGGTGGCTTCCCCCTTTTGGGGCAAAAAGTTTCTAAGACTCTTAAAATGCCTTGCCAGGTCTGAATCTGCTTGCTGAAAAAACTTTGTGAGCTAAAAAATATATATTGAATTATATGATAAATTTCCTTTGGCAATTGCTTGACATTTTGCTTGATGTTTTCAAACATCCTGCGACATTGTTGCCACCTTTTCTCCTTGTATTCTTGATTGCTTTGCCGCATTTGCTGAGTTTCTTTCTTGCCATATTTTATAAGAAATTTCGCTTTAAGTGGCTTTGGCTCGGCCTTTGGATTGCAATCTTTAGTGCTCTTGTGGGCGGCTATGTTTTCGTTGTCTATAAAATCAAGGATAATGCTTTTGAAAACGTTTTCTCGTTTGCATCGTTATTTGCAGTAATATTGTCCTATATCTTCTTTTTTATTGTCAGTGGATTTTTTGGCCGGGCGTTCAATGCGAAAAAAATCTGGCATCGGTTGTGTGTTCCCCTTGTTGTGATTGTTCCACTCTTTATTTTTATCATCTCCTTCTGGATTGTTATGGTTCGTCCTTATGGAGAAATATTTGATGAACCTTTGGAACAAGACGACTTGGCTGCGTCCCAGGGAGCGGCTTACGAAATGATCATGTCTGAATCTGATGCGTGGGCGAACGATTCTAAAACAGTCTCCTTCCGCGAAAAAAACGATTCCGTATTTTTCAAGTTTACTTATGACATGTGTGACAATACCGACTTTAGTTATGCTGAACGGAAATTGAAAAGCCAACGCGGTGGCGCTTCGATTGACAAGTGGATTTTGCTGGATTCAGAAAAATCGGCGGTCGTCCGAAAGTTGAAAAAATCTGTTGAAGAATACAGCCAGGAATTTTCCACAGATGAGGTTCTTGATGGCTATGAGTCTTCTGTCGTGCTCAGAGATTACAAACGGAAAACACGTCGGCGTCTTTCTTTTTGGAATGCTCAATTTTCCCATGTGTACGATGCCGTGACGATTGAAAAAACGTTTGAAAGCTTTATGCCCCCGCGAGAAACTTATACCACACTTTCTTACGAGGAAGTCTCCCAAAAGTGCAGCGAGCCTGTCAATGTCTTGGTTGAAGAGGCTGTTCACGGACAACAGAAGGAATAAATAAGATGATTCCGATACACTAAAAAATATTATTAGTGTCCGGGTAAATCATCGAAAACGTCTAGGCCCTAGAATTTGTACGGTCTAGACTTTTATTTTGCCGTTGCAAGCCCCTCCCTAAAAAACGGACGCTATGGCGGGCTGGGCGAGTCTATTATAATCCACCCCAAGCAATTTTCGGTTGAAGGCGGGGTAATGAAGGTTCCGTCGTATATGGCCTGGTGCATTTAGTGCAATCTTGCCTTCGGAGGTTTAACCTCGGCTCATAAAGAGCCCCTATAAGAGCTGCTTTCTGAATATGCCTTTATTTATGCGGGTTCGCAAGCGGTTTGACTCTGAAAAAATCAGAAAAATTGGATGGAAAGCGAGCAAGTGAGTGTCGCGACAAAAAGTTTGCTTTTTGTCATGACCGAACGTAGCCTGCGGACGCATTTTGCGTCAATCTAGGGGTTTGAGCCGTTTTTTAATTTGGACTATTGACTGCCACGAAGTTTTTATTTATATTTGTGGTAAGAATATCTTACCGGAGGCGCTATGGACACTCTAGAAATAACAAGCCTATCGACAAAAGGGCAAATCGTCATTCCAAGGAGTATCCGTAATCAACTGAACCTGGATACCGGGGATAAGCTGATTGTCGTGTGCGATGGTACGAATATTTTGCTCAAGCCGGTACTTATGCCCAGCATGTCTGAATTCAAGACTCTTGTGGAAGAGACGGATAAAATCACAAGTGAACTGGAAACGACTCCGGATATGCTAAGCACGTTCATCAAGGAAAATCGATGAACGTCGTTGTAGATACCAACGTACTTGTTTCGGGTATTTTTTGGAATGGTTCGCCTCGAAAATTCCTGTCTCTTATTTTTCGCCAAGAAATAAAGCCCTTTGCAACTATCGACATAATGGCAGAGTATTGCCGTATTATTGATAAAGTAGCCTGCAAAAGGCCCGATATCGCAGCAAGGTGGAAAAGCCAAATTGCAAAGGTAATGACCATTATCGAAAAGAATGCGGCAGTGGATGTCTGCAGAGATCCTAAAGACAATATGTTTTTGGAATGTGCGATTGCTGCGAAAGCCTACTATTTGGTGAGCGGCGATTCGGACCTATTGGTGTTGGAGAAAATCAAAGAAATCCCGATTATCACGGTGAATCAATTTTTTGACGCTCACCCGGAATTTGACATCGCTGAAGGTTAGTTGTCGTTTTTTAGTTTTGCCTTCGCTCATAAAGAGCCCCTATAAGACCTGCTTTCTGAATATACCTTTATTTATGCGGGTTCGCAAGCGGTTTGACGCTGAAAAACGCTGTTTCTTGTTGTGAAAAAATCAATGGTATTGGATTGTTGGATGGTTGACGAATGGCTTAAGGGTGTATAAATTTAGGGTATGGTGTATGGGTAAAGCGAGGATATGATGAATTTCGGGATTGGCAAGGCTTCTGTCGTAACGACTGCGGCAATGCTTACTTTGGCTTATTCGGCCTTTGCGGCCGATTGGTACGCGAAGGAGACCCGCTGGGCGGGGCACGACCCGGACATCATCCGTTACGAGGACGGCTATGCGCTCGCGACGACGGACAACCACATGCTCATGCAGTTTTCCGAGGATGCGCTGAACTGGAAGAACGGCGAGCAGGCGATGCCGAAGTTCTCGCAGTGGCTTTACAAGTATGCGCCGAACATGATTGACATCTGGGCGCCGGATATCCATTACATTGGCGGCGAGTACCGCATGTACTATTGCGGTTCCGAGATGGGCATCCGCTCGTCGGGCATGGGCTTCATGGCGAGCAAGGAAATCGACCCGACAAAGCCGGATTATGGCTGGACGGACATGGGCGAGGTGATTCACACGGTCAAGAGCGATTCGTACAACGCGATTGACGCGGCGGTGCTGAAGGACAACGATGGAAAGGTCTGGATGGCATTCGGTTCGTGGGGCACGGGCATCCACATTCTTGAACTCGACGAGACGACGGGCAAGGTGAAGGACGGCGCGAAGATGATCAACATCGCGAACCGCGGTGGCTCGGGTATCGAGGGCGCAAGCCTCATTGAGCACAACGGCTACTACTATCTTTTTACGGCGTGGGATAACTGCTGCAAGAAGGGTGCGGACCTTGAGAACAATTCTTACAAGACGACGGTCGGGCGTTCCAAATCGATTACGAGCGGCTATGTCGACAAGTCGGGCAAGAGGCTGCTGGATGGCGGCGGCACGATTCTGCTGAGCCGTTACGGGCGCTACTACGGGCCTGCGGGCGGTGAGGCGTTCCAGGACGTGAACCGCCAGCGCTTTGTGAACCATTACTACGACAAGAATGACGGCGGAAATTCCTACATCCAGGTCCGCGATATCGTCTATACCGACGATGGCTGGCCGGAACTGGGGCAACCGTTCCTCGGGCGTTACCTGAGCGCCGAGGCGGAACATGGAGCCTTGACGCATGTGGATATTTCGAGCAGTTCCAAGGCGTCTAACGGCGAGTTCTGCGCCTACATCAACTACGAAGACAGCAAGATTCGCTTGCCGATGATTATTCCGCAGGCGGGCGATTACCTTATCCGTTACCGCTACGACAATGACTGGACCGAAGACGGCGCAAACGGAAGTTCTCACTTTGTGAGCATCAACGGCAAGAAGCAGGAAATTGAGTTGCCGTTGACGGGCGCGTGGAGCGAATTCCCCGAGAAGTCGGTGGTGTACATCCCCACGAAACTCAAGCGCGGCTCGAACTTCATCGAAATTACGAAGGGCAAACATTATGCGGAACTCGACCGTCTTGACTTCTTGCGCATCATCCGCGATACGATTCCGGCGAACGGCTTTGACAACGGCATCCGCGTGCGTTTGACGGACAAGGACGAGTTCGCCATCAAGGATGGCGGCTACGCGATTTTCGAGAACGTGATTACGGATTCCATCGTGGGCCCAGGCGTGCTTGTGCAGGTGAAGAACGGTGCAGGCGGAACGCTCAACATCCGCAAGGAAAGCAAGAAGGGCAACGTGATTTCCAAGTGCGAGTTGCCCTCGGCTGGCAATGAAAGCAAGTGGATTGACGTGCGCTGCTCCAACATGCCGGAACTCAAGGGCGTGCAGGACTTCTACCTGACGGCGGAAGGTCTTGGCGGCGAAACGCTCCTCGGCAACATCAAGTTCGACGAAGGCCCGAAGGACACGAGTACGACGGCCATCAAGCGCATTGTTCCTCGCGACGATTTGCTGATCCCGGCCCGCAAGGGTTACCGCGACCTCAAGGGCCGCCGCTTCGACAAGCAGATTCCGTACAGAGTAATGTTCTAGGGCTACTTCAGCCAGTCCGTGTACTTGATCCAGATGTGTAGCCAGATTCGGGCGATGGCGTCGATGGCATCGCTAAAGATCATGGCACTGTACGTTTCGAAATTGCGACCCCATTCGGTCTCTTCGGTGAATTCCTGCATGGATTGGGTGTTGCTGAAATCCTTGGGAATTAAGAAGTACGAGAACAGGTAGGAATACTGCGAAACGGCGCTCATGAAATCCCATACGTTGTTGTTCTTACCGCCCCATGCGTGTATGTATTTCCTTGTGGCGATTTCGTTTTCTACGTTCGTGGTGAAGTCGCTTTCTTTAAGCGGTAGCGGGTAGCCGTCGGGGTCGTAGAAGAAACGGTTGTTGTCTTTGTCAATTTTATATGCCTTGGTAATATAATCTTCCCATTTCTTTTCGATGGCGCCGTGTATGTTTTTTTCGTTGGAGAAAGAACGCGAATCACAGTGCAGGGGCATGTGGCAGTCGGCGATGTAGTGGCTCAAGATAAAGAACCGCATGGCGATGTGGTTGCCGGAGGTGGCGATGGGGCAGCCCTTTTCTTCGCGGAAGAGCATTTTGAAATTGTCGATGATGCTGTGTGAGATGGCTTCGCAACGGTCCGCGCAGTTGCCGTCTTCGATGATGTAGGGCTTGTTGAGTAGGGGCGACTTTTTGCTCATCATAGTGAAGATGCTGTGTGTCGCGGGTAATTTGCGGAATGTGACTTTTTCGTCGATTTCGGCGGGGGTGTATTTTACAATATGGCTTGTGCTCATGTCTTTGAATACTTCGTCGGGGTACCACGCTCCCTTAATCACGAAATCGCGGTAATTCTTGAACCATTTGACTAAGGCCGTGGCTTCTGTGCGGACTTTATCGGTTACGCCGGAGACGACTTTTTCGTCGGTTGTTGTGGCAATGAGTTCTAGACGCTTGATTGCCATAAATGCAATCCATGCATGAGAGTATTTTTTCATGCGTAATCTCCTTGTTTGCTTGTAAATATAAATAATAATGTACAATGTATTACATTGTGTATTAGGTGAATTACGAAAGAAACACGCCTAGAGGTAGCCGTTGAATTTTGATGGATAGCTGTTTTTTTATATTTGGCAATATGCTGACGATTAATGGACAGAGTGTCGATGCGGCGGGGAAGACCGTCGCCGAATACCTTGCGGAAGCGGGGTACAATACCGTGCGCATTGCCGTGGAGCGGAACGAAGAAATTGTTCCGAAGGCGAAGTATGCCGAGACGGTGCTCGCCGATGGCGACGTGGTCGAGGTCGTGAACTTTGTAGGTGGCGGGTGATGGAAACTCGCGTGCCGACTCGCGAAGAAATGTTTGCCGCGCTCGAGAAGCGGCAGGGTGCCGATGCCGTGCGCAAGTTGCAGGCGACGATCGTTGCTGTATGCGGGCTGGGCGGGCTCGGCTCGAATATCGCGATTTCTTTGGCGCGTGCCGGTGTAGGGAAACTTATTCTCGTGGATTTTGACTGTGTCGACGTGACGAACCTGCACCGTCAGCAATACAAGGCGTGTCAGGTTGGCCTCCCCAAACCCGAAGCTCTGCTTGCGAACTTGAAAGAGATTGCCCCGTACACGGAATACGAAACGCATTTTGAGAAGGTGACTGCCGAGAATGTGGCAACGCTCCTTGCAAATGCCGATGTGGTTTGCGAGGCGTTCGATAATGCCGAGGCGAAGGCGATGCTTGTGAATGCGGTCCTCGAGACGATGCCGGACAAGTTCCTGGTGGCGGCTTCCGGGATGGCGGGCTTTGACGGCGGGAATACCATCCGTACCCGTAAGATTACGGACAAATTTTACCTCTGCGGCGACGGGGTGAGCGATGTCGCCGACGGAATCGGGCTGGTAGCTCCGCGAGTGATGCTTTGTGCCGCGCACCAGGCCCTTACGGCGGTTCGGCTGATTCTTGGCATGGATTAGATAGCCCCGGGGCGGCTTGCTTAAAATAATCTTCCATCTTTCTTATGCGGGTTTGAAAGTCCTTTTTCCGAGTTGACCGGATTGTTAACAATTTTTATCTTTGGCTACGAAATTATTACAGTAAAGGAGTTCTTTACACTATGTGGAATGAAAAGCATATGACGAAACTGGAAGGTCTCCTGGCTCAAGCCCAGGCGGCCGGTGGTGCGGCACGTGTCGATAAGCAGCACCAGTCCGGTAAGTTTACTGCACGTGAGCGCATGGAAATGCTGTTTGATGCAGGCACCTTTGTGGAAATTGGCGCTCTCCGCAAGTCCAGCAACCGCGTCCTTAAAGAAAGCAAGGTGATTTTGGGCGACGGTGTCGTGACGGGTTATGGCAAGGTGAATGGCCGCCTTGTTTTTGCTTCTTCTCAAGATTTTACCGTGGGTGGCGGTGCCTTGGGCCAGTGCCACGCCGAAAAGATTTGCCGCGTTTTGGATATGGCTGTCGAGGCTGGTGCCCCGTTTGTCGCGCTGAACGATAGTGGTGGAGCCCGCATTGACGAAGGCGTGTTCTCGCTCGCCGGTTATAGCGCCATCATGGCCCGCAACGTGTGGGCTTCGGGCGTGATTCCCCAGATTGCCGTGATTATGGGCCCCTGCGCTGGCGGTGCCTGCTATTCTCCGGCTCTGAGCGACTTTATCTTCATGACCAAGCAGACGAGCCAGATGTTCTTGACCGGCCCGGCTGTGGTGAAGCAGGTGATGGGCGAAAACATTACCGCTGCCGAACTGGGTGGCGCTCCGGTGCATACCTCCAAGTCTGGCGTGGCGCACTTCATGTACGACGACGACAAGTCCTGCCTCGAAGGCGTGCGCAAGTTGTTGAGCTATTTGCCGCAGAGCAACCGCAAGGGAACTGCCGAATGCAACTGCAAGCTTGCCGAAGCCGCCAAGAATGATGAAGCGGGCTTCTTCAAGAAGTTGTTCTCCAAGTCTGAATCGAACGATGTGGCTGCTTCGTTCGACAACAGCGCAACGATCCAGGACATTGTTCCGGATAACTACAAGCAGGCCTACGACGTGAAGTCGGTGATTGCCGCCTTTGCCGATGTCGACAGTTTCTTCGAAGTGCAGAGCGACTGGGGCAAGAACGTGGTGATTGGCTTTGCTCGCCTGGACGGTGAAGTTGTTGGTATTGTTGCGAACCAGCCCAAGGTGCTCGCGGGTTCCTTGGATGTGGATGGTTCCGACAAGGCTGGCCGTTTCGTGCGCTTCTGCGACGCGTTCAACATTCCGCTTCTCGCGCTTGTTGACGTTCCGGGGTACATGCCGGGTTCCAAGCAGGAATACTCGGGCATTATCCGCCACGGTGCAAAGCTCCTGTATGCCTTTGCCGAAGCGACCGTGCCGAAGGTGACGCTCATTCTGCGCAAGGCCTTCGGTGGTGCCTACATCGCCATGAACAGCAAGGACGTGGGTGCCGACTACGTGTTCGCCCTCCCGATTGCCCAGGTGGCCGTGATGGGTGCCGAAGGTGCCGTGGAAATCATCAACAAGAAGGAAATCGCTGCGGCTCCGGATCCGGTGGCTGCCCGTGCTCAGTGCATTGCCAAGTACGAAGAAGAACTGATGAACCCCTACGTGGCCGCCTCCATGGGCGTGGTCGACGAGGTCGTCCGTCCTGCCGACGTGCGCAAGCGCCTGGTGACTGCTTTTGACGCCTTGAAGACCAAGGAACAGAAGAGACACTGGAAAAAGCACGCCAACATCCCGCTGTAATAGCGAAGACGGTGTTTTGCAAAACTCTCGGCCGCGTTGGCTGGGAGTTTTTTTGTAGAGACTAGAGGCTAGGGGCTAGAGGCTAGTGAATAAGAATCACGCACTTCGTGCGTCAATATAAGACGGCGAAGCCGTGATATTTTTCCCTAACCCCTAGATCCTAGCCCCTAACCCCTAATCACTAATTCTATATTTACCCCCGAAAAAACATTACGAAGGCTTTATGGACGACAAATTGGTTATCGGCGGGCATGAATTTACGTCCCGCTTTATCCTGGGCTCGGGAAAATACTCCCTCAAGTTGATTGAAGCTGCGGTGCGCGATGCGGGGGCACAGATTGTGACCCTGGCGGTGCGCCGTGCGAATACGAAGGACCACGAGAATATCCTTGACTACATTCCGAAGGGTGTGACGCTGTTGCCGAATACGTCCGGCGCCCGCACCGCCGATGAGGCGGTCCGCATCGCGCGCCTTTCCCGCGAACTCGGCTGCGGTGATTTCGTCAAGATCGAAATCATGCGCGACACGAAGTACCTTTTGCCCGATAACTACGAGACCATCAAGGCGACCGAAACCCTCGCGAAGGAGGGTTTCGTGGTGATGCCGTACATGTACCCGGATCTGAACGTGGCGCGCGACCTCGCTAACGCGGGTGCCGCAGCCGTGATGCCGCTTGCAGCCCCCATCGGGAGCAACAAGGGCCTTTCCACGCGCGAGTTCATCCAGATCCTCATCGACGAAATCGACTTGCCAATCATCGTGGATGCGGGTATCGGCAAACCGTCCGAAGCCTGTGCCGCTATGGAAATGGGTGCCGCCGCTATCATGGCGAACACGGCGCTTGCGACTGCTGGCGACTTGCCGATGATGGCCCAGAGTTTCAAGCTTGCTATCGAGGCGGGTCGCAAGGCCTACCTCGCAGGCCTTGGGCGCGTTCTCACGCGCGGGGCTTCCGCCTCCGACCCGCTCACGGGATTCTTGAGAGATTAGGAACGAGATTCGACATAAGGTCACTGAGCTGGTTGGTGAGCTTGTCGAACTAGCCGAAGTGCTTTGTCGAAGGATCTAATAAAATGAATTCAGAAAGAAAAGACAACAATTACCTGTTCGATTCCGGAAACCTTTCGGAAGGCGCTCTCGCCAAGAAGCACCGCATAGAGACGGACCCGAGCGCCCGCACGAACATCATGGATTACCTGCCCGGCATGGAAGTCATCCAGTCGGACATCGCCGACAAGGTCCTCTCCGAATCCGAGAACTACGATTATTCCAAGTACACCGGCAAGGACGTGAAGCGCGCCCTGGAACATGAACGCTGCACGCTCGAAGACTTCAAGGCGCTCCTTTCTCCGGCCGCGGCTCCGTACTTGGAACAGATGGCCGCGAAGGCGAAAATCGAGACGAGCAAGCACTTCGGCAACAACGTCTATTTCTTCACGCCGCTCTACATTGCGAACTACTGCGAAAATTACTGCGTCTATTGCGGGTTCAACTGCTACAACCATATCAAGCGCATGCAGCTCACGATGGAGCAGATTGAGCACGAGATGAAAATCATCGCCGACAGCGGCATGGAAGAAATCCTGATTCTCACCGGCGAAAGCCGCGCCAAAAGCAGCGTGGAATACATCGGTGAGGCCTGCAAGCTTGCGCGCAAGTATTTCCGCATGGTGGGCGTGGAAGTCTACCCGGTCAATGTCGACGAGTACCGCTACCTGCACGAATGCGGCGTGGATTACGTGACCGTCTTCCAGGAAACCTACGACAAGGTGCGTTTCGAAAAGCTCCACCTGCTCGGTCACAAGCGCGTATTCCCGTACCGCTTCGACTCGCAGGAACGCGCCCTGATGGCGGGCATGCGCGGTGTCGCGTTCTCCGCACTCCTCGGCCTCTCGGACTTCCGCCGCGATGCGCTTGCATCCGCGTTGCACGTCTACTACTTGCAAAAGAAGTATCCGCACGCCGAGATGAGTCTCAGCTGCCCGAGACTGCGCCCCATCATCAACAACGACAAGATCGACCCGCTCGACGTTCACGAGAAGGAACTCTGCCAGGTGCTCTGCGCCTATCGCATCTTCCTCCCGTTCGTGGGCATCACGGTCTCGAGCCGCGAAAGCAAGGAATTCCGCAACGGCATCGTGAAGATTGCGGCAACCAAGGTCTCTGCCGGCGTTTCGACGGGCATTGGCGACCACGAAAGCAAGTACAGCGGTCACGATGACGGGGAAGGCGGCGACGAGCAGTTTGAAATTAACGACTCTCGCAGCTTTAACGATATGTACGGCGACATTTCGGGCGAAGGTTTACAGCCCGTGCTGAACGATTACCTTTACGTGTAGGACTTACTTATGCGCAAAAATCTCGATATGACGCTTTACTTTATCACCGACAGCACTTGCGTTCCCGAAGAACGCTTCTTGCCCGTGGTGGAGGCGGCCTGCAAGGGCGGCGCGACGATTATCCAGCTGCGCGAAAAGGACAAGTCTACACGGGAGTACATGCGGCTTGCAACGGCGACGCACGAAATTACCGCCCGTTATGGAATCCCGCTGATTATCGACGACCGCGTGGACGTGGCGCTTGCCATCGGAGCGGAAGGCGTACATGTGGGGCAGAGCGACATGCCTGCGCATCTGGCTCGCAAATTGATGGGCGATGACAAAATCGTGGGTGTTACGGCCAAGACGGTGCCGCAGGCGCTCGAAGCTTACGAGCAGGGTGCTGATTACTTGGGCTGCGGTGCGATTTACCCTACGACGACTCACGTAAATACGGTCATTACCCCGGTAGAAACGCTCAAGGACGTTGTGAAGGCCGTGCCCATTCCCGTCAACGCCATCGGCGGGCTCAACAAGGACAACATCTTTGTGCTGAAGGGTTCCGGCATCGCGGGAATCTGCGTTGTCTCCGCAATTATGAAGGTGGCCGACCCCGAGACTGCTACACGCGAACTCAAGCAAGCGTTTAGGGAATTATAACCCCTAACCATCAACAACTAACTAATAAGAGACTAGAGAATAGAGGCTAGGGGCTAGAGTAGATAATCGCGGCGAAGCCGTGATATTTTTCCCTAACCCCTAGATTCTAACCTCTAGATCCTAACCCCTACTTAATTTTTACTTCCGTGCAGTTTCAACCCGATTCGGAGCGGGGCGTCTTTATTGAGATTGTTGATTCTGCAGAGCGACTCAACAGAAATATTGAACCAGTTGGCGATATCCCCGAGGGTGTCGCCTTTCTTGACCACGTAATAATTGTATTTCTTGAGTTTGTTCTGAATGTTCCGGTGGGCGATAGTGGCTTTTTTTATCGAGAACTTTTCTACGCCTTTTTTCAAGGACCAATGCGGAAAGTCGATGACGGTGGCGGGATCAATGTTGACTTCGCCATAACGGATTTCAAAGTGGAGATGCGCCGACGAGGATTTGCCTGTGCTGCCCGCCAATCCGACGATATCTCCGGGATAGACGTAATCATCGACTTTCTGCAATCTTTCGGACAAATGCCCGTAAAGTGTTTGGAGCCCGTTCTCGTGCTCCACGATGATGTAGTGCCCGTATCCGCCCGCATTGTACCTCGACATGATGACTCTGCCCGGCAGTGCAGCAACGACAGGTTCGTTCTTGATTACGTTCACGTCGACACCCCTGTGCAGGCGGTGGTCGCGGATTCCGTAGGGGGAGCCGACTAGAGCCTCGTGCGTGATAGGCACGAGCATCTTGGAAAGGTCCAGGTAAATGTCTATGGGTTTCTTTTTTTGTTCGACCTTGGGTGCGGCTGGACGCTTTTCTCCGACGACTTCGTACTTGACTCCCTTCTTTTCCATGAGGATGGCCTTGGTGAAGGCCTTGGGGTCATTCGCGTCGATCAGGACCTTGTCCGAACCCTTGCTGCTTTTTTTGCCTTTGCTCTTTGCCGGTTTGGATTTTTTTGCGGGCTTCTTCTTTGCTGCGTTCTTGCCCTTTTCTTGGACTGAACTCTTTTCGTCCTTCTTTGCTCCGGTAGTTGCCGCTGCTTCGGCGGGCGTGGCTATGCACGCTAGCGAAAGCACTATGGGGGCGAGAATGCTGCCCAGGGCTACTTTCCGGAAAAACTGCACGGTAAACTCCTGCGGGCTACCTGAGGAATGCGAAGAACACCGCGGCGACAATCAGTACGAAGGCGACGATGTGGTTCCACTGGAGCGCTTCGTTGTTGAATACCGTGGTCGCGATGACCGTGAATACGGTGATGGAGATGGCTTCCTGGATGACCTTGAGCTGCATGAGGCTGAACGGCCCGCCATTGATGCGGCTGCCGATGGTGTTGGCCGGGATCATGAAGAAGTACTCAATGAGTGCCACGCCCCACGACGCGAGAATCACGAGGATGAGCGGCCAGTCGGTGCTGATGTGCATTTCCTTCAGCTTGAGGTTGCCGTACCAGGCGGCGGTCATGAACACGTTGCTGATGATGAGGAGGAGGATGGTAAAAATTCCGGCTTTCATAAGTTTAGGGTTTAGGGGCTAGGATTTAGAATCTAGTGGTTAAACTGTGTCATGCCCGCCTTGACGGGCATCTCCTTTTGTTTCTCGAGCCTCGGGCCTGGAGCCTCTCTCGTCTTTCGTCTGTAGGCCCGTAGGGCCGTTCTCTCGTCTGAGTCGGTACGGCTTTCCCGTGCTCATCTGGTAGGCGAGGCGGGCGCGGACTTGTTCCAAATATTGGATGTACTTTTCGCTCTGGTAATCGCGGTAGGTCCAGTCGAAGGCGTGGAAGTGCCCGTCCTGGAAGTAAAGCGTCGGCTCCACGAAGATCCCGCGCTGCATGTACACGCGCTGGCGCTGGTCCTTGGTGGTGGCGAGGAAAAACTGCCCGAGTGTCATGTAGCCCGGGTCGAGGTTCACGGGCCGCAACCCCGGAGTGCCGTTCTTTTCGGCGATTTCGAGCTCGATATCGTTTGTCCAGAGCTTGATGTCTACGATGGTTTCGCGTTCCACCAGGTTCTCGTAGCTGAAGAACGCGCGGACGGGGGCGCTGCCGATTTCGTCAACGTAGTAGTTGGTGAACGTAAAGGGGAATGGGGCTAGGTTCAGGTCTTCGGGGCCGAACTTTTCGCACAAAGTCTCCCGTACCGATTCGACCGCTTGCGAATCTTTTGCGAGGATGCCCACGATAATCTTGACCTTGGCCGGTGTCCTGAGTTCGCCCATGCCAAGTAATTTAGTAATTTTACGCCATGAGCATTTTCAACCGAAGTTTTCTTTTGGTGATAAGATCCCTGAGCCTGCCGAAGGGATCCTCTCTCATCTCTCGTCTCCTGCCTCTCGTCTTCCTTCTCTCGTCTCTCGTATTTGCCGAAACCCCGCGCGTTGTGCCGACCATTGTGGATTCCGTTTCGCACGAGACGTCCCATTTTACGCAAGGCCTTTTCTTTGACGGTTCCGATTTGATCGAAAGTACGGGCCAGTATGGCGGCTCGGGACTTTACCGCCGCACGCTCGAAGGGAAAATCCTCGATTCCGCACGCCTTGTTGAACGCTATTTCGGCGAGGGTTCCGTGGCCGTGGGGGAGGACATCTTCTACCTCACTTGGAAATCGAAAAAAGCGTTTATCTACAATCGCAAGCCGTTCAAGGCGAAGGGCGAGTTCCGCATCCCGACAGAAGGATGGGGGCTTACGTATTGGCACGACGCCCTGCTCATGAGTAACGGTTCGGATGAACTTTTGAAAATCGCCCTGGGAGCATTCAACGTCATCGGAACAATCCATGTGACCGATGAAGGTAGGCCTGTGCCTATGCTCAACGAATTGGAAGTGGTCGGGAACACGCTTTACGCCAACATCTGGCAGACGGCGCTAATCGCCGTCATCGAACTCCCCAGCGGCAAGGTTGTCAAGTACCTGGATTTCTCCGCCAAGGCCAAGGACGTGAAAAAACGCTATCCCTCCGCCGACGTGCTGAACGGAATCGCCTACGACGGCAAGAACCTGTGGGTCACAGGGAAAAACTGGCCGCAGATCTACAAGATCAAGTTTTAGAAAATTTTAAAGACAAAATTGGCTGTAAGCAACCTCCCCACAATGTCATTGCGAGGGACGAACAGTCCCGAAGCAATCTATTCAGGTTGACGATGCGTTGAAGAAAGTGTAGATTTCCCAAATGAATGTCACCAAGGGGGTATCATGAGTCGTTTTTGTTTAGGTCTTGCTTTGTGGGCCTTGTTGCTTGCGCTTTCGGCTTGCGGTGGCGACAGCAAGGGAACCGACCCCAAGGATGCTGAACCTGGCGAGAATGTCGATACAGTAGTTTCCACTTTTGACGACTTGCCATCTTGCACGAGGGATCACGAAGGCGCTACCGCTTATGTGGAAGATGAGAAGAAGGCCTATGTCTGCGAAAGCAAGCGCTGGACGGTCAATGATTCCTTGACGGAATCGATTCAGAACAAGGACTCCGACTCTGCCAAGGATGCTGAATCTGGCGAGAATGTCGATACAGTAGTTCCCTCTTTTGACGACTTGCCTGCTTGCACAGGGGATCGCAACGGCAAGACTGCCTATGTGGAAGACGAGGATTCTGCCTATGTCTGTAAGAAGGGGCTCTGGGTCGTTGACGATTCGTTGACTAAGGCGATTCAGCCGGACTCGGAGAAAAAGTCCTCGTCAAGCGCAAAAGCGAAGTCTAGTTCTAATAAGGCAAGTGACTCTAGCAGCAGCGACAAATCACGGTCAAGTTCTAGCGCGGTAAAAACGTCCAGCAGCAGTAAAGATGGCAAGTCTAGTAGTTCAGATGAAAAAAACAGCTCATCGAGTTCTGTGGCTTTGCCTTGTAAAACCGAGACTGAGGACAACTGCGAATATGGCACCCTGACGGACGACAGGGACGGACAGACTTACAAGACGGTGAAAATCGGTGAACAGTGGTGGATGGCGGAAAATTTGAACTATAGATATATTCAGCAGACATATAATGGAGGCGAAGGAGACTCTTCTAGCTATTGTTATGATAATGACCCCGCTAATTGCGAGAAATATGGCCGCTTGTACCTGTGGAGCGCGGCAATGGATAGCGCTGGTATTATATCTGATAACACGGCTAATGGTTGCGGTTATGGGGAAATCTGCAACCTCGACAACGTCAAGGTTCGTGGTGTATGCCCTGAAGGCTGGCACCTGCCCGATACCACGGAATGGAACGCCCTGTTCAATGCGGTAGGGGGGGGAGAAACGGCAGGAGTAATGCTAAAGTCCACGGAAGGCTGGTATTCCAAAGGCAATGGCTCGGACGCCTATTCCTTCTCGGCGTTGCCTGCTGGCTACAGGGACTACGATGGGAATTACGACTACGAGGGCCCCAACGCGGACTTTTGGAGTTCTACGGAGTACGGTAGCAGCCTCGCGTACTTCATGTTCTTGTACTACTGCGACGACAATGCGTACCTGTACGGCCTCAATAAGGGCCACGGGTTCTCTGTTCGTTGCCTTAAGGACTAGCAAGCCGAGGGTCACGACCAAACTTGTTTGGACATGACCAAGCCGAAAGTCCTGCGCTACGAAGTAGCGCCAGGACTAGGTTGCTAACCGCCAAGCCCCCCTCAAAAAATTCGTCACTCATCGTCAATAACGCGCAAATCGGGCGGCCTTAAAGGTTGCTCTTTTCTGTATAAACAGAAAACCACCTGTGAAACTTTTTTTTGCCCGCCGAAAACATCTTTTTACTACAAATTCCCGGAAAAATTTCCCCGCAAAAACGTCTATACATGCAGACGGGGGACTGTCCCCTGTCCGCCAACGGGGGCGTACCCGCAAAAGGGAACATTATGACTAGAGAAGAATTTGCCAAATTTCTCAAGGATCTCAAGACGGCCAAGGAGAACAACCAGGACATCGACGCTATCGTCAAGGCGCGCGAGAACGAAAATGTCTACGTCTACAACGACGCATGTTTCAAGAGGATTTTCGCTGACGAAAGGAACATCGCCCTCACGAAGGATCTTGTGAACGCCTGCCTGAACCTCGTGGGTTCAGATCGCATCGCCAACGTGAAACTGACGAACCCCTACATCCCCGGCGAGCTGGGATACAAGTCGGGCGAACCCGACCTGGTGCTTGTTAACGAGCGAAACGACGGCGAGCCCTGCGACCGGATTTCCCTGGAAGTGCAACACGAGGGAAGCGATTTTTACAACGACAGGCTTGTCTTCTACGTGGCGCGCCACACCGGCAACATGGTGGCGAGCGGCGAGATTCCGAAACTCAAGAATCTCCAGCTTGTCAGTTTCCAGTTCTTCGACGCGTTCCCGTGGAGCATGTCGCACAATTACCGCCATACGGTGCAGCTGCGGAACCAGGAGCATCTGCTTTTCTTCGAGAAGCAGACCATCACCATCATCGAGGTGAAAAAGTTCTTTGAGCAGACAAGCGCATTCGCCGAAGACCGCAGCCGCCTTGCCCAGTGGCTCCGCGCCATCGACACGCTGAACCGGGAGGCCGATTTCAGCGAATTCGAGGGCGACCCTATCTTCAAGGACTTGCGCGACGCCGTCAAATTATATAACTTTAGTTCGGGATATCTCCTGAAGGAGGGTATGAAGGTGATGGATGTCGTTTACGCCGAATACATCGGCGAAGAGAGAAAGGCCAAGGCGATAGCGAGGAAACTGCTCGCCATGGGGGATTCCGTTGAAAAAATTTGCGCAGCAACGGGCCTTTACAAGAAACAGGTCCTCAAATTGCAGAATGAAGATACGGAAGAGTCCTAAAAGCAACGTATAACAAACGGCCCTGCATTGGTGAAATACAGGGCTTATTGTTTTAAATTTATGAAGATGGCGAAAAGATTCCTTTTATTTCTGTTCACATTCGTTTTCCTAATCGGATGTGGTGATGATAAATCGTCAGGGAACAATCCGGTTGTCCCTGACGAACCTTCGTCATCGATAATAGCGGAACCGGAGTCTTCCAGCAGCAAGGATCAGTCCTCCTCTATAAAGGAATCCTCTAGCAGCAAAGCGAAGTCTAGCACTTCTAAGGACAATAAGCTTGCCGAAACGTCTTCGAGCGGCAAAGCAAAATCCTCCTCCAGTTTGGCCCGATCTTCAAGCAGCTTGAAAGGCTCCTCGTCAAGTGAGGTGGTCTCTTCGAGTAGCGGCGAAGAGAAGGAATCGTCCAGCAGCAGTGTAAAAACATCCAGTAGCAGTCAAAAATCCTCGTCGAGTTCTGCGAAATCATCCAGCAGCAAACCGAAATCATCGAGCAGTAGCGCGAAGTCTTCGTCGAGTTCTGCGAAGTCGTCCAGCAGCACGGTTGTCATCCCTTCAAAACTCTACGATTGCGAAGAGTACAAGTGCGTCACGACCAAGTATCTCAACCCCGAGATAGAATACGGCGAGTATCTGGATGTACGTGACTCGCAAGTGTACAGGACCGTGCAAATCGGCGAACAGGTATGGATGGCCCAGAACTTGAACTACAAATCGGATACTTTGAGTTCGTGTTTTGATTTGAAAGATTCAAATTGTACACAATGGGGACGCCTATATACCTGGGAAAAAGCCTTGACTGTCTGCCCGGACGGATGGCATTTGCCTGATACGTCCGAATACCGTATTTTGGTTGATTATGCAAATGAACATAGAGGTGACATTAAACTTGGAGAAAGCCTTGAAAGTTTGGAAACGGGGAAATATGACATATTTGGTTTCAGTATACTCCTTGGTTCGGGTTATCGTAAAGGTACTCGTTATTTTACCCAAGGTGGAAAAACCGATGGAGATGCTTTTTTTTGGACAGCGTCAGAAACGGATGGAAAAGAAGCGACTCTTCCGCCCGAAGAATATGCTATATCACGTATCTTGAAAAATGATGCAAGGTATGGCAATGTCCTTGGAATAATGGCTTTTGAAAAAAAAGATGGTTTATCCGTAAGATGCCTTAAAGACTAACTATGGTGAAAACCCTTAGATTCATTTGAAAAATTTCCTATTTGCTCGGACAAAAAACGCCGTAAAAACATCTATAAGTACAGACGGGTTTTCTCTCGTTTGCGCACCGGCGCGTCCCGGAATGGGAAAAGCATATGATTCGAGAAGAATTTGCCGAATTTCTCAAGGAACTCAGAAAAATAAACGACAATGGTGGCGATGTCGACGCATTCGTCAAGGAGTATGAAAATAAAAATGTCTATGTCTACAACGATGCGTGCTTCAAGAGAATTTTCGCCGACGAAAGGAATCTCGCCCTCACGAAGGACCTCGTAAACGCCTGTCTGAATCTCGTGGGGTCGGAGCGCATCTTGAATGCGAAATTGACGAATCCTTACATACCTGGCGAATTGGGCTACAAGTCAAGTGAACCCGATCTGGTGCTTGTTAACGAACGCAACGATGGCGAACCCTGCGACCGGATTTCCTTGGACGTGCAACATGAGGGAAGTGACTTCTATAATGACAGACTCGTTTTTTACGTGGCGCGCCACACCGGTAACATGGTGGCGAGCGGCGAGATACCAAAGCTCAAGAACCTTCAGCTTATCAGTTTCCAGTTTTTTGATGCGTTCCCGTGGAGTATGTCGCATAATTACCGCCATACAGTGCAACTGCGAAATCAGGAACATCTGCTATTCTTTGAGAAACAGACCATCACCATCATCGAGGTGAAGAAATTCTTTGAGCGTGCAAGCGCATTCGCAGAAGATAACTGTCGTTTAGCCCAATGGCTCCGAGCCATCGACACCTTGAACCGCGATGCTGATTTTAGTGAATTTGAGGGAGACCCTATCTTCAGGGGCTTGCGCGACGCCGTCAAATTATGTAACTTTAGTTCGGGATATCTCCTGAAGGAGGGTATGATGTCGTTGGATACCGCATATGAAGTATATGTCGCTGAGGAACGCGTCTCCAAGGCAATCGCGAGGAAGTTGCTGGCTATGGGTGACTCCGTTGAAAAAATTTGCGCTGTGACTGGCCTCTACAAAAAACAGGTCCTCAAGTTGCAAGAAGAAGACTCGGAAGAATCCTGATAGAGATTATATAACAAATTTGCCTCGGCAATTATGCCGAGGCATTTTCTATGGAATTATTGTTAGGGGCTGGCGCTTAGCCGCGCACCTGCCCGTTGCCGCGGAGAATCCACTTGTAGCTGCAGAGGCTTTCCACGCCCATGGGGCCGCGGGCGTGCAGCTTGTCGGTAGAAATTCCCACTTCGGCGCCGAGGCCGTATTCGCCACCGTCGGCAAAGCGCGTACTGGCGTTCACCATCACGCTGCTGCTGTCTACGTTCGCGACAAAGTAGTCCTGCACGCTGGCGTCTTCGGCAACGACGGCTTCGGTGTGGCGGCTGCTGTTCTTCTCGATGTGGTCGCAGGCTTCGGCGACGTTGTCGACGAACTTGACGCTTGCCTTGAGGGCCAAGTATTCGTGGTGGTAATTGCTGTCGTCGCCGATGTCTGCGATGCGGCTGTCGTGGCTCTGGGCATCCTTGTTGCCGAAGAGTTCCACGCCACGGTCGGCGAGGCAATCCAGGAGTTTCTTGACGTTGGCGTCATCGATATGGCGGTCGATAATCACGCATTCCATGGCGTTGCACACGCCGGTGCGCTGCGTCTTGGCGTTGATGAGAATGTTCACCGCCTTGTCGATGTCGGCGGACTTGTCCACGTACACGTGGCAGATGCCGTTGAAGTGCTTGATCACGGGAATCTTGCTCTGTTCCACGACGGCGCGGATCAGGCGTTCGCCACCGCGGGGAATCACGAGGTCGATGCAGTCGTTGCGCTGCAAGAGCATGCCCACCAGGTCGTGGCTCGTTTCGGTCACGAGCTGCACGGCGTCTTCGTTGATGCCGTTTGCGGCAAGCGCTTCGTGGAAAATCCCGGCGAGGCACTTCGCGGAGTTGAGCGATTCCTTGCCGCCGCGCAAAATCACGGCATTGCCCGCCTTGAAGCAGAGGCATGCGCCGTCAATCGTCACGTTCGGGCGGCTTTCGAAAATAAAGAATACAGCGCCGATAGGCACGGCAACGCGGCTAATCTTGATGCCGTTCTTGAGTTCGCGGCTTTCGAGCACGCGGTTCAGCGGGTCGGCAAAGGAGGCAATTTCTTCGGCACCCTTGGCCATGGCCTCGATGCGGGCGTCATTCAGGGTCAAGCGGTCTATCTTCGAGTCGTCGAGCTTTCCGGCGGCGGCTTCGAGGTCAAGCTTGTTGGCGGCCAAAATCTCCGGTTTCTTCTCGCGGATGAGTTTTGCCACGAGGTTCAGCACGGCGCTCCTCTTCTCGGCGGTCAGCGTGCGGAGATTCTTGCTTGCGTTTTTGGCGTTATTTGCCAAAATATCAGAGTATTGGTCCAAATTGGAATATGTTTGAGTCATATTTTTTAATATAGAAATTTGGTTTTTCTCCCGTTTGGAGTTATTTTAAAATTTACAGGTTTGTTTTTATTCGCGACGAGGGTGAATAGTTGCGAATATCGGACTTGGGTGATTAGGGCCCGGCGCTCTCTCTCTGCGCTAGGGTCCTTTTTTGTGCATAAAAATCGGTTTTTCAGGATGAAAACATTTTTTTAGATGCCAGAAATCCATTTTATGCTACATTTCTTTTTCCTTTTGCGTTTGGACTCGCTTTCCATGTGCATCTGTAGTGGGGGATTGTGAAGAACGTTTCTGTAAAGGACATCTCCGTTAATTTCATGCTGGGCGCAGCGTTTCTGGCCGTCCTCGTTTGGGCGTGTACCGACGCGGAATCCGATGCTCCCGCTGAACCGGCGGTAGAAAGTCTAGTGCAGGAAGGTACTCCGTTTACCGACCCTCGCGACAATCGCGTGTACAAGACCGTGAAGGTGGGCGCGCAAGTCTGGATGGCCGAGAACATGAAGTTCTATGATGCCGACAAGAAAGGGGACTTTTACGGCAAGTCCTGGTGCTACGGAAACGTGGAGGAGAACTGCGAAACCTACGGGCGGCTCTACCACTGGAGCGCAGCCACGAAGGCTTGCCCTGCGGGCTGGCATCTCCCTTCCAAGGAAGAATTCATGAGATTGTACGAGGATGTCGGCGGTGTCGAAGTGGCGGGAACAGCATTGAAGGCTTCGGAAGGCTGGCCGGAATCCGACAAGAACGACGATGCTTACGGAATGCGCATCGTGCCGGGCGGTTATTACTACATGAAGCACTTCTTTTACGGCGGCGAGAACGCCTACTTGTGGACATCGACCGAAGTGCGCCCGAACAACATGAACAGTGCGGGTTTTGTCTCCGGCCGTGCTTCGGGCTCCATTGACGAGACTTATGCAGAATTCGGGCTGTCCGTCCGCTGCGTCCAGGATTCGTCCGCAAA
Organism: uncultured Fibrobacter sp.; assembly: GCF_947305105.1. Classification (NCBI taxonomy): domain Bacteria; kingdom Pseudomonadati; phylum Fibrobacterota; class Fibrobacteria; order Fibrobacterales; family Fibrobacteraceae; genus Fibrobacter; species uncultured Fibrobacter sp. Next base: position 58,599 of record NZ_CAMZCS010000018.1, read on the forward strand.
CGAATAAAAGAAAAAATCGGCCCGACGGATCGGACCGATTTCAAATTAACCGTATAACCAATTAGAGCAGGTCGACGATGGCCTTGAAGAGCCTGTCGGCCAGTGCGTTCGTTTCGAGACCTTCGATAACGCTGAACTGGTTGAACATGATGCGTCCCTTGCCGAACGGGTAGAGCTGCAGGTCGACGCCCGTCTTGACTTCGCCGTCCTTGATGCTGACGGAACGTGCGTAGACGGTCGCATTCGGGAGCTCGTTCAGCGAGATGCCCGGCATGGCCGCTGCCGAGTTGTGGTCGAGAACCTTCTTGTTGCCGAACACGTGCAGGAGCGGGGAACCTTCGGGGAGGTAGTGGACGCTGATTTCCTTTGCGCCGGTAGACCACTGGGCTTCGATTGTCGAATCGAAGTGGTGGCTCTGGTTCAGGAAGTCGATATCTTCGGTCGTGAGGTCGGAGAGCAGGAGCGTCTTGCCGCCGTTCTTCGTGACGTCGATAATCTTGTAAAGGATTTCGTCGGGCCAGGAACTCAGGTTGGCCGTGAAGATAATCTGTTCCGGACCGGAGAGTGCGGCGAGGGCGTCGCTCGATTCCTCGTTTTCGTCGAGGAAGCAGACCTTCTTCATCGCGCTCTTCACGTCGGACTGCTCGATGACAATCAGGTCTTCGAAGGAGGAATGGATTTCCTTGCCGTTGTCCTTGAGCGTGAGCTTGATCTGGTAGAAGCCCAGGTTGCGCGGGGCGACCATCGTGCAGATGCCCAGCTGGGTAAGGCTCGTCTTGCCGGCGGGCTCTTCCGGGGTGATGGTCTGGGTAGAAAGCACCTTGTCGTTTTCCAGCAGCGAGACTTCGACTTCCACGTTTTCGCAGCGGCTGTTGTTGAGCAGCGTGAGCTGGAAGTTGATTTCGCTCTGCGGGGTGACCACGTGTTCCAGTTCGCTGATGAGCACGCGGCTCGGCGCGGTGATTTCACGGGTGAACTTCTCGAGGCCCTTGCTTTCGCGGTTCTCGTTGCAGATGCCGCTGAAGTCGGTGCCGTAGTCGGCCCACTGGTCGAGGAAGAAGCCGGCGACCTGCGGGTTGCTCTGGAGAGCGGTAATCTGGTCAAGCTTGCTCTTGGTCGCGATGGCGCGGAGGTCCTTGTTGAAGTCTTCGAAAGAGGCCCAGACGGACTTGCCGCTTTCGCTCAGGAAGGTTTCGACGGCCTTGTAGAGGTTCTTGATTTCCTTCTGGCTCTTGATGCAGCGCGGACCGTTGATGTTGGTCGGCTTGTTCGGGAGCAAGGTGTGGTTCTTGAGCGTGACCAGCAGCTTGTTCTCGATATCGGCTGCGAAGTTTTCTTCGCCTTCCTGGAAGTTCGAGTCGCCGAGGCCGGTATCCGGAATGTCGAGCTCGTCGTTTTCCTTGTCGAAGCAGTGGGCGAGGTAATGCGTGTAGGCCGCGCTCGGGTTCAGGCGCGGGTTGATGCGCAACGTGGCGTACTGGAAAATCCTGTCGTTCGAGACGGGCAGGAGCTTGCCGGTATCCTTGTAGAAGGCGCCTTCGTTGTCGAGGTAGATACTGTCGAGGTTGCTGATGGCCGGGCGGCACATGTCGAGCGGGCTAATCATGTTCAGGAGCTTGTTGCCGTTCTGGAGCATGAAGGTGCCGTTCTCGGAGCCGAGGACCCACACGGCGATACACGGATGGTGCTGCTGTTCCTTGACGATATCGTTGATGAGTTTCTTCGCAATTTCGAGGCCCTGCGGGGTGGAGCGCATCGTGTGGAACGGGAATTCCTGGAACACCAAAAGGCCGATGCGGTCGCAGATGTCCAGAGCGTCGGTGCTGAGCGGAGCGCCGCAGCTGCGGATGGCGTTGAATCCTGCCGCCTTCACGGCGCGGAGGTCTTTTTCGAGCTTGGGGTTGTCGGTGGTCCAGAGGCCGCCTTCGCTCCATTGCTGGTTGTAGCTGACACCCTGGATCTTGAGAATCTGGTCGTTCAGGTAGTAGTCGCCCTTGAGGCAGTCAAACTTGCGGAAGCTGAACGTCTTGACGACGGGGAAGGAATACTCGGGGGCCTTGCCCTTGTTGCCCTTGATTTCGAGCTGGAGCTCGATGGCGAACAGGTTGGGCTTGTCCGGGCTCCACACGCACTTGTCCTTTTTCCAGTCCTTGATGCCGAGGACCATCTTGGTCGTTGCGTTTTCGCGGTCGAGCTTGAGCGTCTTGTAGCTTTCGTACACGTCGCCGCTCGGGCTCTTCATGAGGATGCGCAGGCGGGTCTGGAATCCGCGCGGGTTGTTGAACGTCGTCTCGACGGTGACCCTTTCCTGGTCCATGTCCGGTTCGAGGTGCACATCGGAAATGAATGCCGCGTTACCGAGGATGAGGTCCACGTGGCCGTAGATACCGCCGAAGGGGTACTGGTTCCACGGGAGGCCAACCGGCATTTCGCTCGGGTGGGCGTAACGGTCGTCGGCTCCTTCGCGGCTTTCGCGGCCGAAGTCGATGCGGCTGTTGGCGGCACCCATGTTGGCCACGCGCACGCAGAGAATGTTTTCTTCGCCAATCTTGAGCGCCTTCTGGGTTTCCAGGATGAAGGAGGTGTAGGCGCCAAAGTGCGTTCCCAGGAACTTACCGTTGAGCCAGATGGAGGCGTGGGTCGAAATGCGCTCGAAACGCAGGAAAACGCGTTTGGCGACCAGCTTTTCGTCGTCCAGGGTGAACCGCTTGAAGTAGTATGCGCAATCCTGGGACATCAGGAGCTTGCTGAAAGCGCGTTCCCAGATGTGGGGGACAGTAACGGTTTCGGTGTTTTCGGGGTATGTCGCATACCAGCGATTGGAGATGCCGGAATCTTCAGTGTCCCATTTCATCTGCCAGTCGCCGTCAAGGCTCATAATCTTGTTCATTCGGGTGTCCTTTATGGAAATTTCGGTGTAAAGATAGAAATTAGACAGGGGACGAGTGGAAAGGTGCGAGAGAAATATGCTTGAAATGCGGAATTTGGCTCTTTTTCCCCAAAACCCCTTTACACTCCCCAAACTTTTACTATATTTGTGGCCCCAATAGCAACCAAAAAAAGGATTACAAAATGTATTCTATTGTTGAAACAGGTGGTTTCCAGTATAAAGTCGAGCTGGGCAAGGCCTACAAGGTCCCCACTCTTGACGCCGCTGTTGGTTCCGAACTGGAGCTCAAGTCCGTCCTTCTTTTCGCAGGAAAAGAAGTGCAAGTCGGCACCCCTGTCCTGAATGACGCCTCCGTGAAGGTCGAAGTCCTTGCCCACGGCAAGTACGACACCATCATCGTGTTCAAGAAGAAGCGTCGCACCCGTTACGAACGCCGTAACGGTCATCGTCAGGGCTATACCGAGGTGCTGGTCACGGAACTTCGCTCCGGCGCAGAATCCGCAAAGGTCGATCCCAAGGTTATCGAACGCAACCGCGCTCGCGTGGCTGCCCTTGCCAAGCAGAAGGAGCAGGTCAAGCCCCTCACTCGTAAGGAAAAGATCGCTCAGGGCATCGCCAAGCCGGCCAAGGTCAAGAAGAACTCTC
>NZ_CAMZCS010000019.1 GCF_947305105.1 uncultured Fibrobacter sp.
TTGAAGGCTTCGAGCGCCTTCGTCTGGTCGTTCATGAAGCGGTAGCGGATTTTCTCGAAGTTGTACTTGCCGCGGTTCCAGTTCTTGTGGAAACCCCACCAGTCAGCTCGGCGTTGCAGTTCCACGTAGCGGTCTTCGCGGAAGGTCTTGATCTTGTAGGGGCCCGAGACCACCGGGAACTCGTAGCGGATCTGGTTGAAGTCCTTGCCGGCCCACACATGCTTGGGGAACGCGAGCATGCCCGCAGCTTCCCAGAAGTTACCCCAGTGGGATTCCTTCGCGGTCATCTTCACCGTGAGGCTGTCGACCACCTCGGGGCGGTCGAAACGGCTAAGCCCGACCTTGAAAATCGGGGTGAGGTTCTTCTCGTCCATGATGACGTCGTAGTAGTACTGCACATCTTCGGCGGTGACGGGCTTGCCGTCGCTCCACCGGGCCCGCGCATCCACGTGGAAGGTGAATGTCTTGCCGTCTTCGCTGACGCTCCAGCTGTCGGCGAGAATACCGACTTCGCGGTCCTCGGTGGAGTGCAGACTCACGAGAGGCTCGAACATCATGCCCATGAGCTCGGCGGAGAAGCTGTTGTAGTCTTCCCACATGTTGAAGGACTTCGGCATCGCGGAGCCCCAGAGGGTGATTGTCCCGCAGGGGCGGGCGTCCTTCGAGGCAATCGGGTCGAACTCGCCCGTGGCGGTGGAATCGACCGGCAGTTCCGGGCAGTTCAGCTCGGCGGTCTTGCCCGCGGACTTGGAGGCCCCCTGCTCGTTGCAGGCGGTAAGGGCCATCGCCGACACCATCAGGAATGCAAAAGCTATACCATAAATTCTCGTCTTCATAATCATCATTCTCTCATCCAATTGAGGTTCGCGGTTCCAGGCTCGGGGCTCGAGAGCTGAGGCCCTAACCACCAACCACTAACCACTGTCTACTACGGTAACCCCACGTGGCGCTGTTTCTGCTTCTTCACCTTGGGGCCCTTATCGGACTCCTCGGGCTCGGCCGCAGCCATCTCGGCCCTGAGAATTTCCAGCGAGACACGGGCGGCTTCCTGCTCGGCCTTCTTCTTGTTCGGGCCCGTCCCCCGACCGTAGACCTTCCCGTTCACGGAGACCTCGGCGGTGAACGACTTCTGGTGTTCCGGACCGTCTTCGGCCACAATCGCGTACTCCGGGGACATGTGCAGCTTGGAGCCCTGCGTGAGTTCCAGCAGCTCGCTCTTGTAGTTCACGAAGTCCTCGGCCACGATGATTTCTTGCACGCGCGGGAAATGGAAACGGTTGAGGATGGCGCGGACCTCTTCGAGCCCGCCGTCCAGGTACACCGCCCCGAGCACCGCCTCGTAGGCATCGGCGAGGATCGTTTCCTTGCCCCGACCGCCCATCTTGGCCTCGGACTTGCCAATCTTGATGTAGTCGCCCAAGTTCCATTCCTTGGAAGACTGGGCGCAGGCATGGCCAGAAACCACAGCGCTCTTGCGCTTGGAGAGGTTGCCTTCGGAATCGTCGGGGTACGTCTTGTACAGGTATTCCGTGGTCAGCATGTTGAGCACGGAATCGCCCAGGAACTCCAGACGTTCGTTGTTGTTTGTGTACGGGAGGTCCTTGCCGGACAGGAAAGACCGATGCACCAGGGCATGGGCCAGCAGTTCCGGATCGCGGAACCTATACCCGAGCTTCGCCTCAAGCCCGTCACCGGACTTCTGGCGAAACCAGAGCTTCAGCACTTTGTGGAGTAGAGTATTCTTTTCCATATTTAATAGGGGTTAGGGGCTAGAGGCTAGGATCTAGGGGAAAAATAGGGATTAGGGGTTAGAGATTTGGATTTAAGAGTCAGCCTCTAGATCCTAGTCTCTAATCTCTAATCAACAAGAAAGGGCAGCCTCGTTCGGGCCACCCTGTCCAGTTGCTTTTCCGATGAGAACCGAATTAAGCCTTCTTGGATTCGATGAAGGCGACCACGTCGGCAACCTTCTGGAACTTTTCGGCATCGGAATCGAGGATTTCGACTTCGAATTCGTCTTCGAGAGCCATAACCAGTTCCACGCGATCGAGAGAGTCCGCACCCAGGTCATTGCCGAATTCGGATTCCATCTTCACGTCTTCGGCCTTGACTTCGAGCTTGGCGACGATGACGTCGGTAATCTTCTTGAAAATTTCTTCTTGTGTCATTGTTAACTCCGTTTGGATTGTTTGATGTTAAATTTAATAAAAAATGGCTAGGCGTTCAACCCACCATCTACACCCAGAATCTGGCCAGTGATGTAGCAGGCGTCATCGGAAGCCAAAAAAGCGACCGCATTGGCCACATCTTCGGGTTTTCCGATACGTCCGAGGGGGATTTGGGCTGCATATTTTTCCTTGGTGGCGTCGTCCATGGCGGCGGTCATGTCGGTCCCGATGAAACCGGGAGCGATGGCGTTGACCGTAATGCCGCGAGAGGCGAATTCCCTCGCGTTGGAGCGGGTCATGCCGATGATGCCGGCCTTGGCAGCGGCGTAGTTGGCCTGTCCGGCCTGGCCACGCAGGGCGTTAATGCTTGAAATGTTGATAATGTGGCCGGTACGCTTGCCCATCATGGTGCGGGCGACGGCACGGGTACACAGGAACACGGAACGCAGATTGGTCGCAATGACCGCGTCAAATTCTTCGTCCTTCATGCGCATCAGGAGGCCGTCACGGGTGATACCGGCATTGTTGACCAGGATGTCAACCGTGCCCATGTCGGCGATAATCTGCTTGAACACATTCTGGACCGTCTCGGAGTCGGCCACGTTGCATGCGTAGCTCTTGACCTGCACCCCAAGTTCGGCGGAAAGTTTGGCCGCCAGTTCTTCCTTGACCGAGGTGGAAAGGATGGCGACGTCCGCACCTTCGCTAGCAAGCTTTGTAGCGATGGCGAGACCGATACCACGGGAAGCCCCCGTGACAATGGCTTTTTTACCTGTAAGTTTTCCCATAGTAGAACCTTCTTAGTAGGAAGTTAGAAGTTGGAAGTAGGAAGTTAGATGTAGGAAGTTTCTGTCTACTGTCTACTTCCTACTGTCTACTTTTTTATCCCTTCAGTGCCTGGAAAGCCTCGATGGTTTCCACCGGCGTGACCTTCACGTCGCGGCTGATCTTACGCATCAGGCCCATGAGCACCTTGCCGGAGCCGACTTCCACGCCCTGCGTGACACCCAGGGACATGGCCTTGTTCATGCAGTCGTTCCAGCGGACCGGAGACACCAGTTGGCGCACCAGCAGGTCGGCAATTTCGCTACCCTTCGTGACCGGTTCGGCAATCACGTTCGCGATGACCGGCTTTTCGACGTCCTTGAAGGTCGTCTTGGCAATCGCTTCGGCGAGGCCGGCCTGGGCAAACTGCATCAGCGGGCTGTGGAAGGCGCCCGAAACGGCGAGCGGAATGGCCTTGATGCCTGCGGCAGCGCAGTTTTCAACCAGCTTGTTCACGCCGGCGACCGCACCGGACACCACAATCTGGCCCGGGCAGTTGATGTTGGCCGGGACCACGACGCCTTCGGCCTTGACCGCTTCGCAAAGTTCAAGAATCTTGGCTTCGTCCTGGCCCATGATGGCAGCCATCGCACCGGGGTTCTTGGAACCGGCCGATGCCATGAGTTCGCCACGGGTACGCACCAGGCGGAGGCCTTCTTCAAAGCTGAAACCGCCAGCAGCGTAGATAGCGGAGTATTCACCGAGGGAATGCCCGGCCACGTAGTCGAACGCGAAACCTTCGGACTTGAGGAGTTCCATCACCATGGCAGACACGGTGAAGAGGGCCGGCTGGGTGTTGTCGGTGCTCTTGAGCACGTCTTCGGGGCCTTCGGCCATGAGCTTCGAGAGTGAGAAGCCCAGGATTTCGTCGGCCTGCATCATAATCTTCTTGGCCGGTTCAAACGTGGAAGCGAGCGTCTGGCCCATGCCCACGTACTGGGCACCCTGGCCCGGGAAAAGCAAAATCGTCTTAGACATCATAAACCTCTGCGGCTAGGCCGCAATTTTATTTTTGCTCCCTAAATTAAAAAATTACAGCAAAGCATTCGAGGGTTTTCCAGGGAAAAACGCTCCAGAGGCCCGAAAGAAAGCATTATAAAGTATTTTTGTAAACAAACAAAGCCCCACCGTTCCGAAAAACGGCAGGGCAGTTCTTTCCTAAAGTTAAAATCTAGAGCCCGATTCTAACAACTTTGTATTCCTTGATACTCCCTGCAGAGAACTTCACGATATAGGCCCCAGCAGGGACCTGTTCCATGTTCCACTGCAACGCATGGCGGCCGGCACCCTGTTGCCCCGGAGCATACAGCTTCATGGTCTTGCCCTTGATCGAGACCAGCGAGACCCTGACATTGCGGGCCGTCGGGAGTGCGTAGTTCACGTCGATGACATTCCCGTGGTTTGCGATTTCGAGGTAGGAAGCTCCGGCCGGCGAGACACTCGGAATGTTGTCCTTCTTCGAGGAATCGGCCTTTGCCGTATCTGCCTTCGTCGTATCGGTCGTGGTGGTATCGTTCTTGGTAGAATCCTTAGGCGTAACAATAGGAGCGTCGGCAGCAAGAAGCACGTTCACTGCAAGGAACGTGGCATTGCCAGATATGGCTGTCTCTGTCGCCGTATAGTTTGATACATCCGACAGCAAGGAATCCGTCATCGCGCCTCCCATGAGCGCACCGACCGGCGGCCTGTAGCTATAAGTCACAGGAAGAGCCACCATTGACTCCCTGTCAAACCCATTCCAGAATTCCGGGTTGGCCGTGCGGTGATGGACATGCGATTCGTTCTTGTCGCCTACGCCAACCATAAAGCACATATCCCACTGGTTTACGCCCAGAATATAGTTCACTTTGTTTATCGCAAGCTGGCGAACTTCGGCATGTTTCCATGCAACCGACTTATTGAAAGTCTTCTTATTTTCAACATCCTTGGCTACTTCCGCATAAGTTAGCATATTGAGAATATTGCCAGAATCATAAAGGTTCGGAGCCCAAGAATAACGAACCATAACATACCACGGGGTCGGATAGCTCAAAGAAAATTTTTCCAAGAAAGCAATCGAATTCGATGTTTCCGATGAAGCGGACAATGAACCATCTTGCGCACCCCTTGCCAACACATTAAGCACCCTTTCTATATATTCCAAACGGAGCACGTTCTGAATGCCAAATTTTTCAGCCGTAGTTTCATCGGCCAGGAGCAACTTGTAGAAGGCATACAATGTTATCGCGAAACGATTGTCATAATCCGAAGGCCAACCTCCGGCGGTAAAGCTGTTTTCGTAGCCAAGCCACCCCGCGGGAAAATATTCAAGAGAATACTCGGCAGATTTATTATCGTTAATTTTCTTATCTCCGGCGGCATCGTTCAGATAGTCCATCTTCTTTGTCTTTTCATAGGTCGCATAATGGAGGGCGATAGCCGCCATCGCAAGGGCATCAATATATTTCGAATGACTGGAGCAGGAATATAAATCAATACAAACGTCCGGTTCGCCGAAGTGTTCCTTGGCATAGCCGTACAATTTCTCGGCAACTTTAAGACAGCTATCTGCAAAAGTCGAATCATATGCGGCATAGCGCACGCTCAGCAGGGCAAGGCCAGCCGCAATCTGGGCAGACATGCCGGGGCCAACGCCGTGCAAAACAGGCCTTGCTGGCACCGGGTTCATAGATTCCATATTGTCCGCACGATTCCAATAATTATGGTCATCAGCATCACCGATGTTTACAATCATATCCTTGATGTCGCCCTTGGCATATTCATAGGAACGCAAGAAGAATTCGGCACCATGACGTGCTTCGCGCAACATGTCCGGAATGCCGTCCGTCTTTACAGTTTCGTTATGGTTGAAGGCGTAATGGTCTTCATCACGTTCCGGGTTCGTCGCCGAAAGTAACGAAAGCATCAAGAAGGCATAGCCCATAGTCGAGGACACCTTCAAGTTGTCGCCACAATCGTACCAACCACCAGGAATGGAGTCGTGCACATGGCTTGCCTTGTGGAACCAGGACTCCGAATCACCACTGCGCTGCACGCCAAAGAACTTGAGGTTCGCGTCGCGCACCATCGAATAGACCTTGTCGCTCACGATAAAGGTAGAGGAATATTCCTTGCCCACCTTGATACGGAGGCGCTTGTCCGTAGGGAGCGAAGCCATATCAGCAAGTTTACCCGCACACAGCTTGGTTGTGGGAATCGCCAAATTCACCGTATAGCGAGTATCCGTACAATAATTGGCGTAAGCCTTCAACGTCCTGATAGACGTGGAGTTATCTCCGGTAGCCGTAAACTTGCCGTCCTTAGCCAGTTCGTTCCCATCCAAGTCGACAACAGAATAGGTCGCCGTTTCGCAACTAGCCGAAATATAGTAGAACTGCTTTTCGGGGTCATTCGTAAGGTAACCGGCCTGGTTCACGCGGATATTGCCAACCTTCAAGCTCAAGGCATCGATGTAGGCCTGGTTCAAGGTGTCTGCAATGTAAGCGTTCGCTTTGAAATCTTCGGGCTTTGAACCGGGTGCCGGAGTGCCGACCACCGAATCCTTTTCATTTACGTTAAAATGGCTAAAATCATAGACCGTTCCGCCGTCTACGACACTCGAGGTATCCCAGGCCATCGGGTAAACCGGGCGAATCAGGTCGTACGGGGTATCCGCAGCCAAAACGGACTGGGTTGCACCCAAGGCTACGCCAAAAGCGGCTGCCGTCTTTAAAACCGTAAACTTGGACATTCTCATCTCCTTCATAAAACGCCTTTTCGAAGGCAACCTATCTTGAGACAATTTAAAAACTTTTAGCCCCCACATGGAACGAAAAAATTTTCCCGTGATTCATTACACACAAAAAGAACAGAACCCTAATCTCTTAGGGTTCTGCCATTAAAGCTTGTTGTAAGCAGGGGGCGTTACTTCGCTTCGGCGGGTTCGTCCTTGATGGCGGCCAGACGTTCGTTCACGTTCTTGGACACGCCCTTCTCGGCGTACTTCGCAGCGACTTCCACAGCCTTCTCGATAGCGAGAGCATCGGAACGGCCGTGAGCGATAATGCCCGTGCCGTTGAGGCCGAGGAGCAAGGCACCACCCGTCATGCGGTAGTCCCACATTTCGTCGAAGCGGCGACCATTCGGAGTGTCAATAAAGCCGAACATCTTCTTGTGCAGTTCGTAGAAGCCTTCAAGCATTTTCAGGACAACATTGCCTGTAAAGCCCGAAGTCACCACGACGTCGGCGGCACCTTCGATGAGCGTTTCGCCTTCGATATTGCCGATGAAGTTCACCGGGGCAGACTTCAGCAACTGGTGTGCTTCCTGGAGCACGGCTGGGCCCTTGTGTTCTTCTTCGCCCATGTTCAAAAGGCCAACCTTCGGATTCTGGTAACCGAAGTAGGTCTCGGCAAAAGCGGATCCCGCGATGGCAAAGTCCACCAGCGTAGAAGCGCGTTCATCGACGTTCGCACCGGCATCGACCAAGATAATCGGACGGTCGGCGGTAGGAATAACGCAACCGATAGGCGGACGGCTGAACTTTTCGCTTGACTTCCCGAGAAGCATGAGGCAAGACGCCATCATGGCACCGGAGTTGCCGGCGCTCACCGAGGCGTCCACCATTCCCTTCTTCTGCAAGGCGACGCAAGTCACCAGGCCGGAGTGGGGTTTCTTCTTGAGAACCTGTACGGGGTGTTCGTCCATGGCGACCGGATCCGGCGCGTCAACGACCGAAATACCATTGCCAGCGTAGCCAAGCTTTTCCAGCCCAGCCTTGACCTCGGCCTCCGGTCCGCACAAGACAACATGCAAATCAGCATTTTTCTTGACGGCGTTTACAGCACCTTCTATCACTACGTCGGGGGCAAAATCGCCACCCAATGCATCCAAGGCAACTTTTACCATGAACAACTCCTTAAAAGCGACTAGGCTTCAGCACCCTTCATGTCGACAACTTCAACACCATTGTAGTAACCGCAAACCGGGCACACGCGGTGCGGGCGCTTCACGGAACCGCAATGTTCGCAAGTGGCCATGGCCGGCACTTCCATCTTCCAGTGGGTGCGGCGCTTGTCACGACGGGCGGTCGAGGTTTTTCTTTTAGGTACTGCCATTTTTAACTCCTATTTTCCATTTTGCTTTTTAAAGCTTTGAGTTTTTCCCAGCGGGGGTCCATAGTGTCTTCGGACTCTGCGGAACCGTCACTGGTCGGTTTGTTTGATACAAAGATAAAATCTTCGTCGGGATTTTTCACGGGTGCGGCCGGTTCTTGCAGTATAACCAGCTGTCGAACGCACTCGGAAACGTCCACGAAGTACTGCCCCTGGGGAATTCTATAAGCGAAGACATCTGCATCGTCTTCATCGAGTTCCTGTTTAGCCACCCCTAGCCTTTCGACTTCCACGACGATTTCAGTTTCGAAGGGACGGTCGAACAACTCGAGCGTGCGGGAGCAGGTCAGAGTTTGCACTCCGGAGAGCGTACCGGACACAAGCCACTTGCTAGGGCCTTCGGGGCTAACCAGCACCTGGGCTACCAGATCGCCTTTCAGGTGCAGTTCGTCGAAGATTTCGGGGGCATCGGCATGGGACCAGACCACCCGGCGGTCTTCGGATTCCTTAAGTTCTTGTGCGATATCGATTCTCAAAGTGGCCCCAAATCTAGTAAAAACTAGACATGATTTCAATAATCAGGATATTACAATCTGGTTTAAAAAGTTTGCGGAAGGGGTTCCAGCCCGGAATTTTAACCTAATCTACTTGCTCGGGTCGGGTTTATCCCAGGGGAATGGATTCCCGTCGTTTTCGGGCGGCATCACGGGTATCATGACCTTTTTTGGGAAAACAGCCGCGCAACCATTCAAGGCAACGCCGACAGCGAGTATCGCAAAAGCCAAAAGAAGCCTTCTCATCGGATTTTCTCCTTCGATACACGACTCACTATGGGGATGAAGTCTTTCGGGTCGTACGCGATGTGGCGGTAAGCCCAGATGAGGGAATTGTCCTTCGCCTTGCGCATCTCGAAAACGACAACGACACCCACCGTATCGCGAACTAGCTGCAGTAGCAGTTTCCGGTCGCTCTGCTGAACGTCGTCGACCAGGGTCACGTGGTCATCGAGAGCCACATACTGCTTGGTCAACACGTGCAGGCGTTCACCGTAATCCGGGTGCACTCCTTCTACCTGCGCCGTTTTTCGCCATGTTTCGGATAAAAGGCCATTTTTACGGACAAAAAAACACTTACAGCCTTGCAATTCCAGGGGCTTTAAAAAGCACCTAGAATTTCCTATCTTTGGGGGCGGCCAGTTCGAAACCCATCCTGGCCTTAGGTTGCGGAGTTCCCGCAGGCCCTATAAACCAAAACTAGGAGTCAAAATGCGTTCAGAAGCAGAACTCGAAGGCGTCACGCTGCTCGGCAACAACAAGACCCAGTACAAGACGACCTACAGCCCCGAAGTGCTCGAAAAATTCCCGAACAAGCACCCGGGCAACGACTACATGGTCACTTTCAACTGCCCGGAATTCACGAGCCTTTGCCCCAAAACCGGCCAGCCCGACTTTGCCGAAATCAAGATTCACTACATCCCGGACCAGTTCCTGGTAGAATCGAAGTCGCTCAAGCTGTACATGTTCTCGTTCAGGAACCACGGGGATTTCCACGAAGACTGCGTGAATATCATCATGAAGGACCTCGTGAAGCTTTTGGACCCGAAGTACATCGAAGTCGAGGGGCTGTTCATGCCGCGCGGAGGCATCTCGCTCTACCCGTTCGCCAACTACGGCAAGCCGGGCACCGAATTCGAATCGCTCGCCAAGACCCGCCTATTTGCCGCAATCGACCGGAGGAAATAGGAGCGAGGCTCGAAGCTCCAGGCACGAGCAGTGAGCGATGAGCCGACGAGTCATGCGCCTGCGAATGACATTTTTTTCCTCTCTCGTCTCTCGTCTATTTCCCTAACCACCAACCACTGTTTACTAACCACTATCTACCTCACACCTCAAAGGCGCAACGCGCCGACCTCAAACCCCATGCCTCTACAAAACGAACTCATCCTCATCGCCTCCATCTTCGCCTTCTTCGGGGGCCTCGTCGCCTTCTTCCGCTTCTTCGGTAAGCAGGGCATCTTCGCCTGGACTGTCATCTGCACCATCGCCGCCAACATCGAGGTACTTATTCTGGTACACGCCTTCGGGCTCGACACCACGCTCGGCAACGTCATTTTCGCCTCGACTTTCCTCGCGACCGACATCATGAGCGAAATCTTCGGCAAAAAAGAGGCTAGCCGCTGCGTCAAAATCGGCATCCTCGCAAACGTCACGTTCATCCTGATTTCCCAGAGCTGGTTCTTGTACATCCCCGCCGAGGGCGACTCCATGGCCGGCCCCATCCGTACCGTATTTGCCAATACGCCCCGCGTGATGCTTGCTAGCCTGTTCGCCTACGCCGTATGCGAACTGTTCGATGTGTGGGCCTACCACGCCTGGTGGAAATGGACCGAGAAAAAGTTCGGCGACAAGAAGCGCTTCTTGTGGCTGCGCAACAACGGCTCCACGCTCGTAAGCCAGCTCATCAATGTGGTGGTGTTCAACCTGCTCGCCTTCGCCGGCGTGTTCCCGTGGAATACGATTGTCGAAATCCTGATTTTCGGCTACGGTATCTTCATCGTGACATCGCTGATGGACACACCGTTCGTGTACCTCGCCCGCCGCATTGCGGACAAGCACCCGGAACTGCTGAAAGAATAGCGTTTAAGTTCTAGACTACAGCAGTAAAAGGGAAGCTTTATTCTTCCTCTTCCAGGCACAACAGTGTAGCGGATTCAAAGAGGGAATCGCGGTTGCCCTTCTGGAACGGGGTCGAACTATAAACGCGCATCACCCCGCCATCGCAAGTCCTTTTCAGGTCTTCTTCTCCGGCCAGGGTCGAGTCCACCGTGCCGAGGGCGGATTGGCACAACGAGGGGAGAACCAAATCGGTCTCGACAACCGAAGAAACGGAATACATATCCCCCTTCCAAATATAAACCGTCTTTGCGGCGGGCATGCCAAACGAAGGAATCACCCACACATTGTCGTTCTTGTCGATATCGCAACCTTGCTTTAGGTTCGGGTCGTTCAAAACGCTCAAGTCAGGGTATTCCCCTTCGCTACTCGGAGACGATTCCGGTTCTGCGGGTTCTACGCCGGGGTCTTCTTCGCCGGCACTGCTGGAGGATTCTTTATTTACAACGGCACTGCTACTAGAAGACTTGGCTTTTTTCTTGCTGCTGCTGGAAGATTTTTCGCTTTTCTTGCTGCTGGACGAGGATTCTGCTTCTTCCTCATCTTCCTCATCTCCTTCGGTGCTGCTCGAGATTTCTTCGTCCTCATCGTCCATGCTACTGGAGGAGATTTTCTCATCTTCATCAGCCTTGCTGCTAGACGAAACATCGTCGGCATCGGCTTCGATTTTGGTATCGTTCGAAATCCCAGTGCTACTGTCGTCACCACAACCGACAAAACAGATTGCCAGGGCGAACGAAATAGAAACAACTAATACCTTGACCAGGCCGAAAGGTCCAAATTGCATGCTTTCTCCTTGTACATGTCGTAGGAAATATACAAAAAAGGCCCCGCAGGGCCCATTTTTCATTTTATCCACCTAGAATTATAAATCGCACAACGCCATCGCTTCTTCGTAGATTTCATCCCGGTCCGCATCATCGACGACCCTTTCAGCTCGTGATTTATATACGCTACCTTCACAATAAGCGTGGTCATTCGGATCGGCGTTTTCTACCGACTCCTCGCAAGTTTCTTCATCCTCGAGTCTCATGTTCATTTCAGCAACAGCGGTATAGCTATTCCCGCTCCACGTGACAGTCGTCCGGCCCACGCCGGCAACGTCCATCACCCATACGTCATCATCCTTCTCGAAATCGCAAGTAGAACCGCTAGCCGATTCCCCGGCGCTGCTGGAAGACAAGTCCTCATCATCTTCATCGTCAAATTCAGCGGGAAGGCCGTTGTACATTCTGCACTTACGCATGAACTCGCCGAACGCCTCGTCGCGGTCATAGTCCGGGTCAACACCCTTGATGGTCTTGAATTCTTCCGAGCCCTTGTCCGTACACCAGTACTTCTCATGGTAGGTCTGGTCGTCCCTGGTGTAAGTGTCTTCTTCGGGGCCAGTTAAACTGCACAGTTGTTTCGCCAAGCTCCCTTCCGAAACTGTATGGGTAGAATCGATGGAGCCACCCTCCTTGAATTCATAGTAGTAGCTCTTGTATTCCACTCCAGACGAATTGTCCTTGAGATAGAACTTCCACACCTTGTCGTCTTTCTTGAAGTTGCAGCCTGCGGTCATGCCATTGTAAGTGCCAGCAGAACTGCCGCCGTCCTTGCTCGAAGAGGAAGATTTATTTTTGCTGCTGGAAGAAGACCGGCCTGCACTACTCGAAGAAAGCTTGATAGCTATCCCGTTGTGTTTTACGCACTCCTCCATGGACATTTCAAAATACGTTTTACGGGACTTATCATACATTTCCCCAAAATCCGCGACATTAGTTCCATACATAACTCCGTTCTCGCACCAGTATGTAGAGACTATTTTCGTGTCTAAGAGAACATCTTCACTCGTTTCTTTACCCTTCTTCTGTTTACACTCTTTGGCAGTCTCGGGCCCACTGAAGACAAAATACGTTGAATCCTTGAGATACTTGCCATCAAAGAAACTGAAACTGTACACCTCATAAGTATCGTCATCTTTAGTTTCAGTGTAAGCATAGGCCCATACCTCGTCGTCTTGCTTGAAGTCGCACTTCCCTATTTCGACGTCGGGCACGTTCACATTGTCAAAACGTTCCTTTTTGCTAGAGCTAGAGCCATCCTTTTTAGAGGAACTGGAGGAATCGTCCCTGCCGCTAGAGTCGTTCTTCTTGGAAGAACTGGAAGAACTGGAGGAACTGTCCTTGCCGCTAGAGTCGTCATCAATAGCGGAATTTTCCGGATCGTCGAAATTCCCGTCGGCAGCAGTGCTGCTTTCGCCACTACAGCCAACAAAACTCAAAGCTAGGGCGAACGGGACTAAAACGGCCAGCATTTTGGTCAGGCCAAGGTGTTCAAAACGCATTATTCCTCCTGCGCGATGGGATTCGATAAATTCGAAGCCATATATGAGAATAAACAGAAAATAGAAAGTTTCGGCCGGTTCCTGCCCCGACAGCCCCCGGAACGCCGCCTATTATATATAGTATCGTACCTGCGAAATTCGTCCAAAAACGGCAGGTACGAAAATTTTCGGGTATTTTTCCGCTGAACATCGCTCGGATAATCTTTTCGATGAACTAAATTTTGCGCGGAAAATGCTTATCACGGTGCTCACATACCTGGTCATCGGTCTATTGGCCGTGTTCGGACTATTCTACATAGTCCTCCTGGTGCGGTTCTACCGCGCCCTCGGCACCGTGCGTACAGGGACCTCCGACGTAGAGCCCAAACCGCGCGTGAGCATCCTGATTGCCGCACGCAACGAGTCGACCGGCATCCGCGACACGCTGGATTCCGTCTTGGCACAGGACTACGATGGCGAGTGGGACGTCTGGGTCGCCGACGACCGCAGCACCGACGACACCCCGGAGATCCTGGCCGAATATGCCGCCCGCGACCCGAGGCTCCATATCCTCCGGATTGACGACATTCCCGAAGGCGTGAGCCCCAAGAAGCACGCCCTGTCAAAACTCATCGATGTCTGCGATGGCGATATTCTTTGCCTCACCGACGCCGACTGCATTGTGCTGCCCACCTGGATTGACGGCATCGTTCACGAATTTGAACCGGGCATCGAACTCGTGGCAGGGCATTCCTACATCCCGACCATCCCCGGCAAATCGAGCATTCTCATTTGCATGCAGGCGGTCGAAACGCTCATTTACCGCGTGGCAGGCACCGCAGGCCTCGCCATGCACCTGCCACTCACCAGCACCGGCAACAACTTCGCCTACCGCAAGAGTTTCTTCAAGAGCGTCCACGGGTTCGACAACGTGCTCAAGATCCAGAGTGGCGACGACGACCTCCTGATGCAGAAAATCGCCGACGACCGCCCCTGGGCCATGCGCTACTGTATTGCACCTAACACATTTGTCACCACAAGCGGCAAGGAAACGCTCAAGGAACTCTGGGAACAGCGCAAGCGCTGGGCATCGGCAACTATATATTATACGCCGAAAATTGTGTTCGTACTCAGCATGGTGTTCCTCTTCCTCGTCATGCAGTGCGTCGCGGTGGCACTCTCGCCGTTCAGTTTCGAAATTCTCCTCGCGACAATTGTCGCATCCGTCGCCAAGTGCGTCGGAGACCTTGTTTTAATACTTCGCGGGCTCAGGATATTCAAGCAGGAGCACCTATTGAAATGGTGCATCCCCGTCGAGATTATCCACGCCCCCTTTACCGTTCTGGCCGTCCTCTTTGGCCTGTTCGGGCGATTCAAATGGAAATAATCAATGGCAACGACTACAAAAGCAACGACTAAGACGACCAAGACCGCGGCAACCAAGGCCAAGACAGCCAAGACTGCAAAAGCCCCCGCCGCCGGCAAGACGCTCATCATCGCGGAAAAGCCTAGCGTCGCCAGCGACCTGGTCAAGGTCCTCGGAGCAAAGACATTCACCAAAAACAACGGCTACTACGAAAGCGACACGACCATCGTAAGCCACGCCATCGGCCACCTCGTGACCATCGCCGACCCCAAAGACATCGACGAGCGCTACAAGGCCTGGGACATGAAGACACTCCCCATGCTCCCCGAAAAATTCCCGCTGGTCGCAACCCCCGCTACAAAATCGCAGCTTTCCATTGTGGGCAAGCTCATCAAGAGGAAAGACGTCACAACCATTGTGAACGCATGCGATGCGGGCCGCGAAGGTGAACTGATATTCTTCTACATATTGGACTACGTGCTCAAGGGCAAGTTCACGGGCAAGACCATCAAGCGCCTGTGGATGCAGAGCATGACGCCCGCCGCCATCAAGGACGCCTTCGAGCACCTGCGTACCGCCGAAGAGATGGAAAACCTCAAGGATGCCGCCCTCTGCCGCAGCGAAGCCGACTGGCTCGTGGGCATGAACGGCAGCCGTGGCCTCACCGCCTACAACAGTAGCATGGGAGGTTTCCAGATTACGCCGTGCGGCCGCGTGCAGACCCCGACACTTGCCATCATCGTGAAGCGCGAAGAAGAACGCCTCAAGTTCGTGCCGCAAACGTTCTGGACCGTCGAGGCCGATTTCGACAACGGTGGCAACGCCTACCTAGGCAAGTGGTTCACCGGAGAAGGCAAGGAACGCCAGAAGCAGATTTTTGACGGAGAAAAGGCCGCCGAAATCCTTGCGAAGTGCAAGGGCAAGGCAGGCAAAATCGAGGAGACCACCGCCCCGAGCCAGCAAAAGTGCGGCCAGCTCTACGACCTCACTACGCTCCAGCGCGAGGCGAACAACCGTTTCGGGTTCAGCGCCAAGACGACGCTCTCGATTGCCCAGAGTTTGTACGAGCACTACAAGGCGACCACCTACCCGCGTACCGATAGCCGCTGCCTGCCCGAAGACTACGTAACCACCGTCAAGGCGACCCTCGGCAAGATCGAAGGCCCGCTCAGGAAGTTCGCCCTGGAAGCGCTCGACAACAGCTACGTGAAGCGCACCCCGAAGGTGTTCGACAACTCGAAGATTTCGGACCACTTCGCCATCATCCCCACGGGTGTTGTGCCGAAGGGACTCTCCGAGGCCGAAGAAAAGATTTACACGATGATCTGCCAGCGCTTTATCGCGGTGTTCTTCCCGCCGGCGCAGTACCTGAACACCACCCGCGTCACGACCGTCGAGGGCGAGACGTTCATCACCGAAGGCAAGATTCTCGTAGACCCCGGCTTCAAGGCCGTGTATGGCAAAGACAGCGACGATGAGTCGAACGTTCCGCAGCTCAAGGGAGATGCGGCCAAGACGCTTGACATCCGCAGCAACGAAGACTTTACCAAGCCGCCCGCGCACTACACAGAAAGCACGTTGCTTTCTATGATGGAAAGCGCGGGCAAGCTCGTCGAAGACGACGAGCTGCGCGACGCCATGAAGGAGCGCGGGCTTGGTACGCCGGCAACGCGAGCCGCCATCATCGAAAAGCTCGTGAGCGACAAGTACGTTGTCCGTGACGGCAAGGAAATGATCCCGACAGCAAAGGCGTTCGACCTTATCAAGGTGCTCTCGGCCATGGACATCGAAGCCCTCACGAGCCCGGAACTCACCGGCGAGTGGGAATACAAGATGGATCTTATCTCCAAGGGCAAGGAATCCCGTGAAAACTTCATGCAAGGCATCGTCGAGATGACAAAGTCCATGGTGAAAAACATCAAGGGATTCAAGGAAGAAAGCACGACCGGCGAGGCAAAGTTCAGCCCGGTGAACGGCAAGAAGGTCTTCGAAACCGTGAGCCGCTACACTACCGAAGACGGCATTGTCATCCGCAAGATTATCGGTGGCAAGCACCTCACCGACGACGAAATCGTCGAGCTCCTGACCAAGCGGAAAATCGGCCCGCTCACGGGTTTCCGCAGCAAGAAGGGTGCCGAATTCTCGGCCGTGCTCACCATCAACGACCAGAACAAAATTGAATTCGTATTCGACGAGAAGCCCGAAGAAATCGAGATTGGCGAGAAGGTGGGCAAGTCCCCCATCGACGGCTCCGACGTGTTCGAGACGCTCACCGGCTACGTGAGCCAGAGCTATATCGACAAGGAACCGAGCGGCATCCAACTTCCCAAGGTGATGCTCGGCAAAGAACTCCCGATCGACGAAATCAAGAAGATGCTCGGCGGCGAAAAGACCTCGCTCATCAAGGGTTTCCGCAGCAACAAGACGCACCGCCTGTTCGACGCGTTCCTCTACCTCGACAAGGCAGGCAAGCTCAAGTTCGACTTCCCGCCGCGCACGTTCACGGCAAAGCGATTCACGAAGAAACCCGCGGCCAAGGCCGAAGGCTAGCGCAGCAACGCCTGCGCCAAAAGGACCCTCATGTTGACGCGACGATGGACGACCTGGGTAATCGCAGTGCTCTTGTGCGCTGCGACCCTGTTCGCCCAGGAATCCCGTAACGAGGCCTCTAAAAATCCCTACGACCTTCCCGATGCGCTTTTGCCGCTGTGGGATTCGCTTTCCATAAGGCAGAAGGCCGCCCAGCTCATCATGGTCTACATGTCGCCCGCCGAATTCCTGGTCAAGAACGAATTCGGCGGCGTACTCGTGATGAAGTCGCACCTGAACAAGAAGGACAACTTTATCCACAACCTCAATCAGGCCAACGCCGAGCTCCGCATTCCGCTCCTCGTGGCAAGCGACCAGGAAGGTGGCCGCGTGAACCGCATCGGCGGCATCTCCGAAAAATGGAAACACGCCCCGAGCGCCTACGAAATGCGCGACATGGAGCCGGACTCCGTAAGGGCCATTGCACGTAGCATCGGCAGCGAACTCAAAGCACTGGGCATCAACTTAAATCTCGCACCGGTACTCGACCCGGCCCTTGACCACCGCAATAAAAAATCGTTCATGGAAGAAAGCCACCGCTCGTGGGACAAAGACAGCACCAGCGGTGAAAAAGTCGCCGCCTTTGTCCAAGGGATGAAGGACAACGGAATCGTCTGCGCCGCAAAACACTTCCCCGGTTACGACTCGTGGACCAATAGCGACCACCAAATCGCCATCAGCGCAAGCCCGCTCGCCAAAATCCAGCGTAACGTGGGGCTGTTCAAAGCCCAGAGCGGCATCATTCCTGTTACCATGATGAGCAGCGTGCGCTTTATCCGCATTTCAAATCGCCCCGCCGTATTCGATTCACGGATCGTCCGGATGGCAAGGGAAATGTCGCCCGAAACCGTCATCCTCACCGACGACCTGTGGGGAGTGAGTTTACGCGCCTGGATTAGCGGCATGGACCGCGCCACAAGCAAGACCTACCCGACAAAGGACTTCAAGAAGCTTATTCGCATCGCTGTCATGGCGGGCAACGACATGTTCATGATAACCTACCCCAAGAAGGCCGAAGAAATGGTGAATTACCTGGAAAGGCTCGCCAAGTACAACTCGACCTACCGCAAGCGCATCGAAGAATCCGCCGCGAGAATTCTCAAGATGAAGAACAAGGCGGGGATGCTGTAAGGGATGAGGGGTTAGAATCTAGAGGCTAGGGAGAAATATCACGGCTTCGCCGTCTATTATTAACGCACGAAGTGCGTGATTCTTTTCACTAGCCCCGAGTCTCTATTCTCTAGCCTCTCACCTCACAGCACTTTCGCCTTCTTTGGGTTCGACATATTCTTGACTTCTTTGAAAACGGCGGCTTCGCCTACTTTCGCAATTGCGAGTTTCAATATTTCGGCGGCGGCCATGGCATCGTCCAAGGCACGGTGATGCCTAAAGTCAGCGAGTCCCAGCGATTCCGTTAGTTTATGCAGGCTGTAGCTGGGCAGGCCAGGAAACACGCGGCGCGACAGTTTTACCGTACAAAGGCGCGGCGGGTCGTACGGGATAGCAGCGCGTTTCATTTCGGCCCGCATGAACTTACAATCAAAAAGCACGTTGTGCGCAACGAATATGCGATCTTTCAGCAATTCGGCGACATGTTCGGCGACGCTGGAAAACTGCGGTTGCCCCGAAACCATCTCCTCGGTAATTCCGGTGAGGTTACGGATAAACGGGGGAATTTCCTGACCCGGATCGATGAGTGTCTGGTAAGTGCCCACCACCTCGCAGTCGTCCATCAGAACAATCCCCATCTCCATGATGCGGCATTCTGCGGGTCTGCCTCCAGTCGTCTCCAAGTCTACAACGGCAAAACGCATCCGGCTTACTTTAGCGGTATATCAATGTCGAGGGTCTGGTTTCCTTCGCGGTTCTCGACGCGAGCCTTGAGCATGCTCGTCTGCGGGCGGCCATAAACCGGCACGACCAGCAAGTTGGAAATCCCACGGTCTTCGCTGGGAGTCGCCTCGGTATCGCGCACCGTTTTCGTGAATATCGGAGCCGAACCCTTGTCGTAAATGGAATAAGTTAACTCGCGAGAATAGCCCTTCTTAATCTGCTTCGTCGGCACCTGGAAATAGATGACGCCACCCTTCGGCACCTTGCGCAAACTGTCCTTGATTTCTTCTTCGGTCGCAAAATCGGCCTCGAGAGCCATGCGCACGTTCTTCTTGATTTTATCTGGAGATTCGTATAAAACGCTCACCTCGAACTTGGCATCCTCGGGAATCGCGGAAGGCCGGACATCGCGGATCTGGGCGTTGTTCTGGTAATATTCCCAACGTCCGTTATCGTGAAGCAACACAACAGAACCGTTCGACGTTTTTGCAATAATATCCTCGGCAAACGATGCGGAGGCCATTGCCATAAACACAACCAAACCGATCAAATAAAAATTTTTGCGCATAATGCTCCTGCATTGAATCTGCTTTAAATAATAAAAAAAAGAATTAAATTTGGAGACATGTCCGGGAAAATACGATTCGCGCCAAGCCCCACGGGATTCCTGCACGAAGGGCACCTGCTCTCCGCGCTCTACGTTTGGGCTGCCGCACGAAAGTGGGGCCTCAAGATTCATCTGCGCATCGAGGACCACGACCAGAGCCGGATGCGCCCCGCCTACGTCGAAGGCATCTACGAAGACCTCGCATGGTTCGGGTTCCACTACGACAGCGAAAGTATCCAAAGCAAGCGCTGGCCCCTCTACGAGCAAGCCCTTTCCAAACTGGAGTCACAAGGGCTCGTGTACCCGTGCTACTGCAGCCGCAAGCAGCTCGAGGCCGAGAACCCCAAGAGCGAGACGGGAGAGATAGTGTATCAGGGGAAGTGCTTGGTAAGGCGCGAGGCGCGAGGCTCGAGGTTCGAGGAGGATGCGCAAGATGCGAGGTGCGAGGGGGAGGCACAAGATTTGCGGCACGAGATGGAACCGCATAATCTCAGATTTGTTGTTCCGGACAAAGTAATTCAGTGGCATGATTTGCGGTTGGGCGACTTTGCCGAAAATCCGAAACTCCAATGCGGGGACTTCCCCATTCGCGACCGCGAAGGCCAATGGACCTACCAGTTCGCCGTCTGCGTCGACGACATCGACGAGGGCATCACGCATATCGTCCGCGGCGAAGACATCCGCAATTCCACAGCTCGCCAAATTGCCCTGCGAGAAGCGTTGGGAGCCACAGAGCGCCCCGTTTACCTGCATCACGCCCTGATATCCGACAGTTCCGGCAAGAAACTCTCCAAAAGGGAACTCGCCTACAGCCTCCGGCAAGAACGCGAATCGGGTACACCCCCCGAAATTCTGCTAGGAAGAGTGTGTTACAAGGCCAAAATGCAAGAAACTCCGGCCCCGCTTTCGCTGGAACAAGCGATTTCATTAATAGAATCTTGCATATAAGCCACTCGGCCCAAAAAAAGTTATATTCTCGGTATGGCTCAAGTGTTACCGTCATCCATGATTACGAAAATCCGTCAAGAAGCTGCGCTTTTTGATTCTAAGGATCGTTTTCTGAACTTTGCGACAAAGGGCGTATTGCAAAGCCCCTTGATTCTGGAAGCGGGAGACTTGTTCTACGAAAAATGGGCCCAGTCCGGGGAATCCATATCGCTGGAAACATTCCTCCCCATTTCGGCGAACTTTACGGCCCAGCAGAAGGTGACGACGGAAACCCAGATGCTTTCCGTGCTCCAGCAAAAGAACGAAGATTTCGGCAAATCCGACCTGTATCTCGTGCTCGGATTCCTCAAATGGGACGGCAATGCGCTGGCCCCGTCACTCCTTGTCCCTGTAGATTTTGACCCAAAGACAAATAAGCTTTCCCTGTCCAAGCGCCCCGCCATCGAGAACGTCATCCTCCGCGAACGCCTCAAGGATGTCGTAGACCTCCCAAGAGTCGAGGATGCGAGCATCAACGGGCAGTTCAGCATTCTCCTTTACTTTTCACTTTTTGAAAAGGCCGTGCTCAAGGAGAAAAAGTGGAAGTTCACACGCCATGGCCTTTGTCTCTCGTTTGCCAACGGAGCTAGGCTCAAGCTCAAGAAACATTTCGAAGCGGATATCTGGGAAGACAAGCTCGTCGACAACCGCCCAATGCTCCAGGCCCTCTTTGGCGAAGACGGCTTCCGGATGCAGAACTCCTATTTTGACGAGGGCGCATTCGACGATTTGTTCAACCCGGTAGACCACCATTTCCCTTACGCATTGGATTCCCATACCACAAAGTCCGTGATGGAATCCCTCCTGGACGACAAGTTCGCTTTCGCCATCCAGACATTGCCAGGGACCTCCAAAGACAAGGTCGCCGCAAATATCGTGGCAGAATCCGTGGTTACCGGCAAAAAGACCTTGGTCGTTTCCAAGAGAGCCGTAACGCGGCTGAACTTCGAAAACGCATGGAAACCTCCGTTCAAGTCGTTCCAAGGCCCGGAGCGCGAAGCAATCGAACCGGACTTCGTCAAGTTCCGCAAGTCGTTCATCGAATACTACAAGACGGTCAACGAAAAAATCCAGCCGGCAGGAGCACCGCTTTCCGATTTGCTTACGGAATTCGCACTCGCCCCGGCAACAAAGACCAAATTTTCGGAATCCATCTTCGACGGTGTAGACAAACTTGACTACGCCACGTACAACAACGTAAAGAAGATTGTCGAGCAAGCTCTTGACCTGTATTTCAACAAGCAGGGCATATCGGCTCGCAAGGCGTTCCAGGGCATCAAGGTCCCGAACCTCACTGTCGAGGAAAAAGATGCCATCGCAGTCCAGCTGGAGCAGGCCGTTACCAAAATCAAGGAACTGCAACCGATTATTAAACTCTTCAAGGTTGCATCGCTCTTCCCCACAGGAATTTTCGTATCGAGCCTCGCCGAAACGATTGACCTGTTAATCAATACATTCGACGAGAACACACCTGTATTCGAAGATTGGGAACTCCGCTCGAACAACTGGGTCGCCTACCACGATTCACTCAAGGCATTACCCGAAGCCGGCGACAACTGGGTCCGGTACCGCCGCCAGACATCGGACATCTATACCGACGATGCTGTAGACGTGAATGTCCTTGCCGACCGTGAAGAATTCGTAGAAAGTTTGAACGTTACGCTGAAAGGCCTCTCGGACCGCTACCGCAGTTCGCGCAGGGCACTGCTGAAAGTCATCCGCAAGCCCAGGGCCGTATCTTCGGACGCGGAGCTCCTCGACCTCATCGACACGTTGCTGGAACTGCAAGAAAACAAGCGTGCCTACAAAGACACGGCGGTTCTCGGCAACCACTTGCTCGGCAAAGACTGGAAATACGAGAAGTCCAACTGGTTCGAACTCAACACAAAGATTAAGTACCTGTTCAATTTCCGCGACAAGCACGAGTCCGACCCCAAGCTCGACTTCATGCTGCAAATCCTGGAACACTGGCACGAGTTCAAGCCCGAGTTACCGAACTTCAAGAAATACGCGGCATCCGTAAAGGCCCTGCAAGAATCGATCCGCAAGATAGCCAAGGACCTTGATCTGGAGACACCGCTCGAAAGCCTTTCTATCGACAAATGGGTCGACAAGATAAACTCCTGGAACGAGAACTGGGACAACCTTGACATCCATACAAGGCTCACCCGCCTGTTCAAGGAACTCGCGCAGTACGACCTACGCCCGATGCTGGTTTACCTGCAAAATGCAGACAAGGTAAGCAGCGAATTCGGCCAAGGTTTCAGGAACTTCTGGTCGCGCACGCAAATCCAGCAACTCGGAGCCAAGAACCCCGAACTCTTCTCGCTGTCGCCCAAGGAGCGTTGCCTCAAGAGCCGCGATTTCCGCACACTTTACGACCAGTTCTGCAAGGCCAACTTCCGCATTGCGCACGCAGCGGTCGAAGCGAACCCGGAACAGCTCACCCTCGCCACCCTCGAAGACACCTTTGAATTCAAGGGCACCGAAAACTTCGACATCGTCGTTTTCCTCGATGCAGACTGCACCACTATCGTGGAATCGCTGCCCGCATTGCTCTCGTCGCAGAAGGTCGTGCTGATGGGCAACCCCCATTCGCCCGCCATCGAAATTTTGCCGGACGACGCCTATAACGATGTCCTCCCGAGGCATACGGCCTACTTCCAGGAATCCCTCCTCGCCGAATCTCTGCGCAGGGGAATTCCGACTCGCGAACTCTGGCTCGCCGGCCAGTATGTCGACATGAAGTTGGTCTGCTTTGCGAACAACAGAATTTACAACCAAGGCATTAGGCAGTTCCCGCGGCCCTTCCGCGAAAAGAACAACGTGGAATCGCTTGTCATCGTCGACGACAAGATTATGGCTATCGCCAACGCAGCCGTACACCATGCCCAAAAGCACCCGGCACAGACACTTGGAATCATTGCATTCCACCAGTCCAGCTGTTCCGAAATCGAAGCTGCCATCCGCGCACTCCTCGAGAAGGGGTCTGCGGCCGAGAAGTTCTTCAACCAAGAAAATCCGCTAATCCGGTATTACGTCAAGACTCCCGAAAGGGCAACAGACAAATACCGCGATGTCGTGCTGATTTGCGCCGAACCCGAAGCCGTGTCGGGCACTTCCGGCGAAAACAAGGTTGCGGTATGTTCCACGCTTGCCAAGCAGGAACTGCGCGTATTCATATCCAATGCCGACATCGCCAAGCACGCCAACCCCAAGTCCACGCTTTTCTGGGATTGGCTCAAATACCTGAAGCGCGAACTGGAGTTCAAGCCGACTAACCCGCACTGCGGAGAATCCCGTATGCGCAAGGATATTGTCGAAGCGCTTTCTACAAACGGTATAAATGTCGAACCCATATTCGAAACAGGCAATATCGCGGTCGGACCGGTCGTGGTAGATGCAAATAACTCGAAACGGTATCTTGCACTCATCGAGGACGACTGCACCAGGGAACGCTTCCGCGAATCAATCGAAGACACGGAATACGTCCGCCCCATCGTGCTGCGCCAGTTGGGCTGGAAGGTCATCAACATCTGGTTGCCCTTCTGGTTCATGTCGCGCAAAGACGAAGAGTCCCACCTTCTTGCGACAATCGCCATCGAGCAGAGCGTCGCTCCTCCGCCACCAGAAGAGAACGGAGAAAACGGCCAAGCAGAAGACGCCGAGAACGACCTTTACAACGTCGAGGTTGTCCCTTACAAGTGTACCCATCCGAATATCGAAGGAACTGCCCACGACAAGCCTATCCCGGAACTGCCAGCGGCATCGCTCATCACGCAGTTGAAGTTCTACGTCGACCACGAGTCCCCGATCCACGAGGAACTGCTGCGCCACAGGCTGATGGAACTACACCATGTGGACCGCGAAGGCCCCATGATTCAAAAGGCACTCACCGAAGCCATCAACCAGGGCCTGCAGTCGAAAAAGTTTATCAAGACCGGCACGTTCTTCTACAGCATCAAGTCTGTAGAGCTGAAGCCCCGCGACAGATCGCAGTGTAGCGAATTCGAACGCAAGTTCGCCTACGTCGCACCAGAAGAACGCGCACTCCTGCCGTCTTCGATGGACGAGTTCACAATAAAACAGACTCTGGGCCTGCTGGAATAAGCTCTAGTAATACGAAAAAAAAACAGGGCTCAGGTAATAACCTGAGCCCGTAAAATTGGATTTATAGAATCTACCGGACCTTCACGACGAAAGCGTTAATATTGTAGGCAGAAAGTTCACGTGCCTTGTCTTCGGCCGCTTTCTTCGTTGTCCATCCACCGCCACGAAGTTTGTAGAAGGGCGTATCGAAAACAACCTGGATTGCAAAACCCGTACTGGCGGCAATCTGCGCACGGCGACGCTGGGCGGCATCAAAATCGCCAACAGCCTCGAACTGGAGCATGTAATAGCCATCCGAAGACTTTCCACCCTTGGTAGACTTTGCGGAGACATCGTTCATCTTGGTGGTGTCGCGAAGGGAAGAATTCAGCTGCGGTTTGTATTCACGACCGCGGAAAAGGGAATCCAGGTCCGTCGGCTGTGCCTGCTGGGCAGCAAAGGCTCCCAAAGCACAGAAAAACAGTACAATCAGTAGGTTTCTCATAACGATTCAATAATAGAAAAAAGCCTCCCATGCGGGAGGCTTGAAATTTTCTTTTTTATCGAGTTTTACTCGTTCACGATTTCAGCTTTGGCGAAGCTAGCCTTCTTTGTACGGCGGACACCCCACATCTGAGTTTCTTCCATCTTGTTCTTCTTGCCAAACTTGGCCAGGTGGACAGAAGAGGTCATCTTCGAGACATAGGCGCCCGTTCCAACAATGCGCTTGTCAGAAGACACAAGGTTCCAAGAGATGAAGAAGTTGAGCTGGGTATCCAAGCAGGAATGACCTTCACCGAAGATAACCCTATTGTTCTTCGCAGCGTCGTCAGGATCAACGCAAGGAATCTTCTCTACGCTATGGGCAACAAAGTTACCGAGGTTCGTGAAGAGATCCATTTCAACTTCGAGATAAATCTTCTTAATCTCTTCCTTGTGTTCAGGATTATTGAAGTACTTCGAAATCGTAGTATCAGAATTGACCAACGAATTCATGTCAGACTTCAGGAAGTAACCAAGCCTACCCGGATTGTCGTCCTGAACTTCCTTCCAAGAAGTCGTCACCGGATACTTCTTGACAGAGGTAATCTTGACATTACCGGAGTTCTTCATGGCTTCCAGTTCGTCCGGATTAATCATCGTGTAGACGATAGACTTCACGCCAACTTCAGCTTCACCAGTAACCGGAGTCCACGGCGACGGGAGACGCTTTTCAGAGTTGTAAGACGTCGGGGAGTTCCAAGCAAAGGACGCATCATCCGACGGGCGCAGAGACGGATCGGTACCCGGCACCGGCGAAGCAGAGTCTGCCCAAATCACGTTATCGGTACGGAAGCGGATGTAGTCACCGGTATGCGGAGTCGGATTGTCATCCGATCCACTATAGAAGATCGTCACCTTGTCGGCACCCACATTAACAACAGATGCAGACTTAA
This sequence comes from uncultured Fibrobacter sp., assembly GCF_947305105.1. NCBI lineage: Bacteria > Pseudomonadati > Fibrobacterota > Fibrobacteria > Fibrobacterales > Fibrobacteraceae > Fibrobacter > uncultured Fibrobacter sp. Next base: position 25,974 of record NZ_CAMZCS010000019.1, read on the forward strand.
CACCTTCAATGTACTTTTCCGAACCAGACTTCAAGTTAGCAGCAGAGTTCAGGTAGACAGTGAATGCGGTCGTTGCATAGTTAGCATCCTTGAGCACAACAGATTCCGAAAGAGTCAAGGTCATGACATCCGTCGTCTCGTCGCGCCTACGCACGTCAGCAGCCTTGATGATCGGAGCCACACGGTCATTGATATTGCCGGGGAATCCATCTTCCTTGACACGGCCACGGTCGCTATAGCGAGCATAAGACCTCAAGTTCGCATTCGGGTTAGCGGTCTTGATATCCTTGGAGAAATTCACACCACTAATCGTGACACGCGGCATACAAAGGGTATCATCCAAGCCAGCAGCAGAACCGCAAAGCATCGGAGCAAAAGCATCCCTTTCTACGACGACAGAATCCTTGTCACCTTCCCAGTACACGACGATTCTATTCGGCAGGGAGTCCGGACTATTGTAGAACTCACGGTTATAATAAATGACCAAGGAGTCTGCAATACCGTCAAGGTATTCATGGTTCATATCAAAATACTGTTCGTCCATGATGAACTTCACAGCAGGAACCTTGCCGCGGACATCGAAGATGTCAGCAAACACCGGATACGGTACAGGAGGCTTCCTGAAGTGGAGCGGAGTGTACTTAGCCTTAATCAAGGTCGACTGCGGGCCCGTAATGCTGAGTGTAGCCGGATTATCCTTTATGTCACCATCAGCCGTACGGTATTCCTTAGTTGAATAGATGCTGAAGGTTGCACGGCCATCAACCAGGACAATGGCGGAGTCTGCAGTAGTGATACCCTGAGACGTTTCAGAACCGATTGCCAAGGCGAAGTTACAACGAGCACCACATTCTTCGTAAGATCCAGGATTCGTCATCGACGGAGCCAAAGCCAAGATGTAGAACGTGTACATCGGGCCGACAAACCTTTCTTCCGTCGGATCGTCACCAGAAATCTGCTTCGAGCTGGTTTCAGATTCCACAAAGACGAGCTTCGGGACATAGAAGGTCACAGAAGTCTTAACCGTGTGGCCAGTTACAGCGAAGTCATAGGTTTCCTGTTCAGCCGACATGAATGCCATGTTCAGAGAAGCATAGATTGTATCAATACCCGATTCACCAATCATGCGCTGAGTCTTGCCATTCCAAGGCTGGAAGGTACCATTAGAGTCCTTGACTTCAAGGGTAACATCGTTCGTGGCAACACCCTGAGAATTGGTGACCGTGATTCCGTACGGCTGATCAACAGCAGACGGGAGGTCAATCAAAACGGTCTCACCCTGATCCATGATCGAGGAAATGTATATCGGAACTCTGCTGGGATGGTCTTCCGAGCTAGCCAAAGCAGAAGTTACGACATCGTATTCAGCCACCTTATTGCTACCTTCATCTTGAGAGGTACCATGCTTGCTCACGACTTCCAGGTTACCTTCAACAGTGAATTCGAATTTTTCCTTACTGTTGTCAATAGAAGCCCACAGCACGTAGTCATTCGGGGCAAGGCCAGAAAGCGTATTCTTGTCAATCTTCGGATCAGCACGATCGGTCAGGTCAATTCCACCAAAGTAGACGATGGACTGAGCCATTTCTTCAGCAGTCTTGATGACCGTGCCCTTCTTATCCGTAAGCGTGTAGTCAATGTTTTTGCCCTTTCCGACCAAATACGTAAGCAATTCTTTTTGGCAGTAGGTTTCACCCGAACCGCCACCGCAGGAGCCGTTGCTAGACACAGCATAGCAGAGGGCGAACACATCAACACCGTTCTTCTTGCTGATAACTTGCTTGGCAAGACCCGTCGTCTGCTTAATGAACATGTTCGTCTTGATACGCACGTTACTCATTGTGGTACGACGGTCGCAGAAGAAGATGTCGATGTCATATTCAGTACCGACCGTGAATCCGCCAGAATTACCCTTGAACTTATCCAAGTCGACGTAACCCGGAGCGGCAAGGTGGGTACCACCAAGGTCCACAGCCAGCTTGTTGTCGATATAGACCCAAATGTCATCGTCGCCACGGAAGCTGAAGCGCAGGCCCTTCTTGTAACGGAACGTTGCATGAGATTCGAAGCAGAAGTGCTGGTTACGGCCACCCGTCTTGAGGGCATCGTAATCGTTAGCACCCGAAGTCCAGCGAGGAACGCCGCCTTCCGGAACCTGATTTTTCATGGTCAAAGTACCAACAGGCGTTTCGGTTCCTTCTTTATAATAGGTCCAACCAATGGGGCCCATATTGGGGCAAGACCAGCCCCAGCCATCACCTTCGAAGCTAATTCCATTCTCGGGAGACGTAAATTCGCTACCAGCAGCAAACTTTTGAGTGCAGTCGATTCCCTTGCTCCAACCCGGACCCTTACAGAACAGGTCAATTTCAGGAACCCCTTCTGCAGCGTTGATGGCGCGGAGGCCTTCGCCAGCACCAATAGTAGCATTATAGTTAGCGCAAACAAAGACCGGACCTTCAGCCTTGCGCTTGTTTTCCGCAGCAGCAAGATGAGTAGAGCCCTCTAAGAACATCTCAGCAGACGGAGTCTGTTCGGCCGGGTAGAAACCACCCTTAGCCGGGTACTTTGCACCATCCGGGCCTTCATAGTTATCGGAATCGAATTCGTACTTGCCATCCTTGGTCTGCGTGAACGGGAGGTTGAAGCAGTAAGCTTCGTTAACTCCGGCAGTGGGGTTGAACATTGCAGTAAAGGCTTCATCAGGAGTGCTACCAAAGCACTTTTTACCAGCAGCCGTCAGCTTGGGCTTCTTGTCCTTGCCCAAAACCTCTTCAACCATGCCCGGAGTTACACCAATACAAGGAACAACACCGGCATCGCTGTTCACCACATTATACTTGGCAGTAGAATAGTAGCAAGCATTAGCCTGAGCCTGAGCTGTAGTCTGCCCCTGGAACCAGTCCGGGTTACAAGTAAAGGCACCATGCAGAGAAGCATCGGTATCATAAATCATAGCGGCAAGGTTATAACCGCAAGCACCGCTAACACCATCATCTGTTACAGTCCAACCGATTCTTTCCGGATTGGCTTTATTCGCATATTCTTCGGTAGCAACAAAGTAAATTTCGTTAGAGGCCAGGAATTCAAACATTGTGGCCAGAGGAATCGGATCTACCTGACCCTGAGTACCCCAGTCACCGTCCATACCGAGACCTTCCTTCTTCTCTTCGTCATCATCGCGATAGATGACAACCTGAGCAGGAGGAACTTCGTCAATATAGCGCCTGAAATACCAGCCGCAACGATCCGGATCAGCCTCCAGGGCAACAGCCGGCTTGTCGTCTTCCACAATCATGGGAATTGCGCTCTTCCATTCGGCATTCTCGGGCAAGAACACATAGAAGTACTTCACGTCAGGAGGAGTTGCGCTATAGTAGGTCACATTCTCCTTTTCCGTGTCCGGATGAGCCTGAATCCAGAGCTCAGAGCCGCCCTTCATGTGAACGCACTTGAAGCCAGCGGCATCAGACATCTGCATGTACTTGACGTTCATGGAATCCGGACGCACGCAATGACCGCTGTTGCAGTCATTGGCGCCAGTTTCTTCGATGTTGAAGCCAGTGGCATTGTTCGGGCCACCAATATTATCGGTAGATACCTGTAGCCAGCCATCATACGGGCTCTTGGTGAAGGCAGCCTTTTGGCCACCCGCAACCGCATATGCCGATTTCCAACCCGCCGGTAACTTGAAGTATACCGTACCTTCGCAGGCCATAGCTGCGAACACCCCTTGCACCCCTGCAAAGAGAAGAACTAATGCAAGCACCAATCCTTTTATGGCGTCATATTGTTTTTTCATAATTTTGTTTCCAATTTAAGTTCTCCGACCAATAACACACCAAAAACATCCTGCTTTTGATATGCCACACCGACCTAAAATCTACCCTTTTTGCAAAGAAAAAGGTGTGTTTTTTTGCAAAACAACACAAAAAAGTGTTTACAAATGGCCTTTTTGCAAAAATATGTTTATAAATCACACAAATATTGCACGGAAAAAAAACGGCCCCAACCCATCGTCACGCATTTGTGTAACCAAACTTTTACAAACAACAAAATCCAGCCTTTGCAAGATGCCAAAATCGCCCTTCAAACCACCATCATAGCAGCCTAAAAAAACTACATTTTGCACATTGAAAGTAGAGAGGACCCGATGAAGGATTTAGACCAAACTATCGTCACAGGAAACAAGACGATCCGGTTTCAACCGAGTGAGATGCGACCACATCTCGTCGTGTTGTATCCTCAATCCCAATTCAAGCAAATCGCCCTCTCTGTTGGCAGCGTCATCCTCGGTCGCGGCAGCGATGCCGACGTCCACTTGGACGACGAACTCGTGAGCCGCAAGCACTGCAAAATCAGTTTCGACGGGCTGCACATCACCGTGGAAGACCTCGGCAGCACCAACGGCACTTACGTCGACGGCAACGCCATCACCACGGCAATCCTTGGTCCCGACAACCGCCTGCAAATCGGCACGATGGTCCTGAAAGTGGAATTCAAGGATGCCACCGAAGAGGCTATCGACCGAGAACTTTTCGAAGCAGCGACGACGGATGCGCTCACCAAGATTGCGAACCGCCGCACCTTCATGGACAGGAGCCTCGGTGAACTTGCGCTCGCAAGGCGCAACAACTATTACGTTCACTGCATCATGGTGGACATCGACCACTTCAAACGCGTGAACGACACATGGGGCCACCAGTGCGGCGATGTCGTGCTCAAGGAAGTCGCGAAAATACTCAAGAACGAGAAGCGCGAATCCGATTTGCTTGCCCGCTACGGTGGCGAAGAGTTCGTGCTGCTTCTCTGCGGTATCGGCCCCGAAGACGCGAAAAAGAGCGCCGAGCGCCTCCGCGCCGCAGTCGAGAACCACCGCTTTGCTTGGAACGACACGATCATTCCCGTGACGATTTCACTGGGGCTTGCCAGCAAGCAAGGGGAATTCATCGGCAAGATTGACGAGCTCATCGCCGAAAGCGACAAGTACCTCTACATCGCAAAAGAAGGCGGCCGCAACCAAGTCACCTCCGCGTAAAAAAACTTCAAAATATTAAAGCATTCCCTACATCCCCAGCATCCCCTAAACTAACTGCGGGATAGCTTTCCAGTCATAGAGACAGCTAGCTAATGCATCAAAACAGGAGCGTCGGCCGGGGAGGGGGAGGGTGCAGGGAGGGGGCCGGGCGGCCTTCGCAACTCCGAGCGTGGCCCCCTCCCGCATCAAATTCCTCTACGAATACAAGAAAAACAACGTTCTCGCTCCCGCAACGAAATTCACACCCCTTTTATTACAATCCCTATTTTTCTAAATTTGCGCTCCGAAATGGAGAACACGCTCGAAAACAAGAAATTGAACGCGATGGGGACGGCCAGCATCCCCAAGATTATCCTGCAATTCTCGGTGCCCGCCATCATCAGCATGCTCATCGAGGCGCTCTACAACATCGTAGACCGCTACTTCGTAGGGCAGGGCGTAGGCAGCCTCGGCATCGGGGGCATCACGATTTGCTTCCCCATCACCTTGTTCATCATGGCCATGTCGATGATTGTGGGCGTTGGCGGCAATACGATTTTCGCCATCCGCCTCGGCGAAAAGAAGTACCAGCAGGCAGCCATCATCCTCAACAACTCGTTCCTGTTGCTGGTCATCATGGCCGTGGCCGCATTCACGCTGGGCCAAACATTCATGACCCCGCTCCTCAAGCTCTTCGGAGCAAGCGACCAGCTTTTGCCCGTGGCCAAGAGCTACATGCGCATCATTTTGATGGGAGCGATTTTCCAGACTATCGTCCCGGGGATGAACCACTTCATCCGCAGCATGGGCCACCCCAAGACGGCCATGACCCGCGTCATGATTGGCGCCGGCAGCAACGTGATTCTCGACTGGCTGTTCATCATGAAGTTCGGCTGGGGCATCGAAGGTGCCGCCTGGGCCACTGTTACGAGCCAGCTCATCGGCGGAATCGCGGTGATGCAGTTCTTTGTCAAAAAGACGACACCCATCAAAATTAACCGCCGTCTCATGAAGCTCCGGGCCGCCTACGTGCGCAAGATTTTCATCTTGGGCCTCCCGCCCAGCGTCATGCAGATAACGAACAGCCTTCTAAACGCCATTCTCGCCTGGAGCCTCACCCATTACGGGAACAAGAGCCTCCAGAACGTGAACGGCATGACCGGCGGAGACCAGGCGATTGCCGCATTCGGCATCATCAACAGCATCGTCTCCATCATCATCCTCCCGCTTCTCGGGTTCGTGAATGGAAGCCAGCCCATCATCGGTTATAACTACGGCGCAAAGAAATTCACCCGTGTCCGCGGGGCGCTCAAGTTCACCATGATTTATGCGACCGGATTTATCGCAGTCGCCTGGATAATCGTCATGACGTTCACGCGCACCTTTGTCGCACCCTTCGCCCCGAACGACGTGAACATGCAGGAACTCGCCACCTGGGGAATGCGAACATTCCTCATCATGCTCCCGTTTGTGCCCATAGGCATGGTCTCGGGCAACTTTTTCCAAGGTATTGGCAAACCATGGCAATCCATGTTCTTCAACGCTTGCCGCCAGATGATTCTCCTGATTCCGTTCGTCATCATCATGCCCCGATTCTTCGAACTCCGGGGAGTATTCATGGCGCAACCCATTGCCGACGTGGGCGCGTGCATTATCGCCGTCACCATGCTGCGCATGCAACTCAAAAAAATCCCGCATACAGACATGCGGGATGACGAAACGGAAACGGTTTCCAATTAATAAAGTTTTTTCGCAGAGACGAGCTCGCCGCCCTTCTCGTGGAAGAGAATCAAGGAGCCGCCCTCGACCGACTGCAAGACATTCTTGATTTTTTCGACAATCGCATTCTCGTCAAAACCGATTTCGTTGTAAGCCGTCTCGCCAATGACCAGGCCGAAACGAATCATGTCCGGAGCCACCTTGCGGAGGTACGCGATAAATTCTTCGCCACCACCCACGACATCGGTCGCAGTGAGTTTTTCGATTTCCATAGGATCACGGACGCTCACCAGCATCGGGAACAGGTCGGTGGCAACGGCCTGCTTGCTGTTCAGGTAGAGCGTGTTCCCCACAAAAAGACTAATGGAATCGTTCAGCACCTGGCGAACCTCGATGATAATATCGCATTCGGCAGACATCACCTGCATATCGACTTTGGAGGGGCCACATGCCATCAGAGCGAGGGACAAGACGGCGAGGAGCGATAGAAGCATTTTTTTCATGGGGAGAGTCTCCTGTTAAGTAATCCGTAGAAAAAATATAACCTTTGGCTGCCGGAGTAGTTTATAAAAAAAAAGAAACGCGAAAATTTTCCGGTCAACCGCCCCAAAAAGGGGGCTTTCAACAAGCTGGGCATATAAATTAGACCAAAATGCAATTTTTATACGCCCCTAACGGCAAAAAACAGGCTAAAAAGAGCCTCAAGATACACTTTTACGAGTCAAAATTGAAAAAAACTCTATTTTGACAAAATTCCTAGCGCCTTTTCAATCAAATCGGGCGACAATTTGAAGATTTCGCTGAGTTTTTCCACTCGGCACCCCTCGTCCAGGCGTTCCATGCGGCTGCCGTTTGCATCGCGGGTCACGAGGTTGCCCTTTTGGTAGTAATACTGGATTCCGCGTTCGCGGTCCAGGCGGTTCAACACCGGATACGTCATCATCTCGCGGTAAAAGCTTTCCACCCAATGTTGTTTGAACTCCTCAACGCTGACACCATCCAGCGGGTACTCAAAACGGAGCTTCATCTGGGCACCGGCCAAGCCACGGTCGCCGAGAGCGCCGCCCGTCCAAAGTTCCATGCGGTCTTGGGCAGGGCGCACCAGGCGCACGCTGTTCGGCACCAGCGGGAACACAGCATCGCCCGTCCCGAAAGGCGGAGCAGGCGGAATCGGCAGCGGGTCGAAAATGAGGTAGCCGGGATCGAAGAGGTAGTCAGACGAGAGAGGTGACAGCAGTGAGCTATGAGCAGTGAGGCGTGAGGCTCCAGGTTCGAGGTTCGAGGTGCGAGGCGCGGGCGAGGTGGAGTCAAGAAGGACGTTCGGGAGAATCAGGGCGCAGTGGATGTTGCGTTCCTTGCGCTTGTGGCCCATGACGAGTCGCGGTTTGAGACCCATGTCAACCAAGCTCTGGTACAGGTGCCATGTCATGCTGAAGCACGTGCCGCCGCCCATCCACGTATCGACATCGTTCTGGTCGCTGTCGTCCAGATTGCGAGCACCCGTGGCACTCCCCGTCTGTTCCAAGCGGATAATCTTCGTGAGGTTCTCGTAAGTCACGTTCGAGAGCTTATTGCACAGATCGAGAATCTTTTGCCACGTAGAAGCGTCCATGAGGGGAAAGATAGAAAAAGGCACGGGGCGAGAGGTTCGAGGTACGAGCGATGAGCAGTGAGGTATGAGCAGTGAGCGGTGAGCAGTGTGTTTTCAAATGATTAGTAAGCCGTAAAAGGTTAAACTCGGTGTTCACTCCCTAACCACTAACCACCAACCACTGTTTACTTTCTCTCGTCTATCCTAACCACCAACCACTAATCACTTCCTACTAGTACTCTCGCTACGATCAAGTACCAAATGCTCGGCTCAGCCATGTTCAAGCAAGCTTGACCGCGGCGCTCGCCTTACGCATTTGTCCTACTGTCTACTTCCTACTGTCTACTTCCTACTCCCTCAAAGGGAGCGACCTCATAGCTCATACCTCAAAGGCGCTATGCGCCGACCTCACATTTCACACCACTCCTCCCCCCTAACCACCAACCACTAACCACTATTTACTATATTATTTCCCATGCTCGGCATTGTACAGAAAAAAGGTAACGATGAAAAGCTTTGCGGTAGGATGATTGCTTACGCAAGGATTTTGCCCACGCCTGACAGCGATGGCGATTCTCCTTTTGACGACATGATCCGGAACGGGCTTCTGACGCTCGAGGGCGACTTCCGCGCATTCAACCCGACAGTCCCGACGCCCAGCCAACGCAAGAAGGTCATGGACGACAAGCTGAACAACCTGCTCGAATCGATGCAGGAGAGCGGCGAAGATTTGCCGGAAAACCTCGATGTCGACGCCTTGCGCGACCGACTCCACGAGCTTTCGAACATGGAAGTCATTCCCATCCCGGCCCGCATCGGGAACTTCTCGAACGAAGAGGACATCCTGAATGAAGATGCCGACATCTACTACGTCGGCGAGTTCATCGGAGCAAACCAGGCGCACTTCTGCCTCACGACGCTGCCCATCTATTACCAGGCACGTTACCGCGAGCAGACCAAGGTCGAGGAGATGGCCCTGCTGAACGACATGCTATCGCAGTTCGAAGCGGGCGACATCATGGACAACGATGACATCCAGAAGGAAACGGCGGAGCTCTTCCCGGAAGGGGTCTCGCTGAACACCTTCGTCGGCGACCTGAACAACCTGCTGAACGTCCGCGTCATTCCGTTCTTGCTTGCCTGCGAGACCGACAACGATTACCGGAGCCAGATTGCGCTGTTCTACAACTTCATGAAGGACTACCCGCAACAGGAGGACATCTCCCGCGTGGACAAGGCCATCCAGAAGTTGCGCAAGCAAAGCGACGACCAGGTCGCGCGCAAACTGCTCGAACTAAGTTGCAAGAAGATAAGCGCCATCTACAACGAAGACACAAAATCCGCAGAAGCCCTCGAAGCCGAAATCGAGAGCATCTAGAATTTTTCGGACAATCTCTACATTTTAGAGAGCGTGAGCAGCACAGCTCCCGCTAAGATAACCACCGTGGACGTGGCCAGTTTTATACGTTCGCGGCGCGTCGCATATTCACCGAAGGCAAACACACCCCAAAGCTGGTTCACGACAAGGTTAAGTTGTAAAAGCGGATAGCCCACTGCATAACCGAACAGGCCATCGTCAGCAATGGCCCAGAAAATGGCAAGCGTTCCGAGCATCCAGAGCGAGCCGGCAAAAAAGGCAAACAGCGACGGGACCAAGGGCATGTCAAAGCGTTTGCCACGCTTCAAGGTAATCAACAAGAACAGGACAATGCTTCCGATGCAAACACCCACCGAGAACGGGAAAAGGAATTCCATGTCTCCGAGGTTGCTGAGTTTGTACGGAATCAGGTACGAACCGAATACGGCCCCCGAAAGGAGCGAACGCCAGTTTTTCCAAATGTGCTGCATCTTGCCAGCCGGAATCCAGATACCCACAAGCATGCACACGATGGCAGGAATCGAAAAATAGAGCAGGGTGTGTTCGGCAAAAAGGGTGACACCCGTAATGAACGAAAGCAATATACTCACGCTCATGGAGCGCAGACCGGCACCCGCCAAATCCGCTTCCGCCTGCACAGCCCAGAAACACAGCGCACCGCCAACAACCCAGAGCAAGCCGCAGGCAACGCCGACCGGCTGCAAGTTGAACTGTCCCGTAACGGTCGCGATAACCGACGAGCAAAGCAACGCACCCAACGACATAACGGCGATGAACGCCCAAGACGAATAGTGCGGATATTTCTTGAGCGGAATCATGTAGGTTCCGAAGGCGAATATGCCCATCAAGACGCCGATGATGCTGAGAACGCTACTTGCCAATGCAGAACCCCGCGAAAATAGATTGTAAAATGTCTTCGGACGAAATCTCGCCCACTATGCTCTGGAGCGCTCGGCGCACAAGCTGCATCTCAAAGGCGAGCAGTTCGACCGCCGGATTCGTGCGGATGAGATCGAGAGCGCGGTCGATACCGGCAAGGGCATCCTCAAGGCATGCCTTTTCGCGTTCGCTCGTAATCCAGAAATCTTCCGTGGCCTCGTCGTTCTTGAACAAAGACTCATTCATCATGCGCTTGAGTTCGTCAAGGCCCTCGCCTGTCTTGGAAGAAACGCGAAGGGAATTTTGGCAGGCCCCTTCGGCAGTGCTGGCGTCGCGCAAGTCGCTCTTGGAGTGAACGATGAAATCGGGATTGCCGCGGTCACTTCGTTCCCTCGCAATGACACGCGAGGCGGGTTCACCCTTTTCCCGAGCCAAGGGCATCGAGCCCCGAGCCTCATCATCCCCCGCATCCACGAGAATTTTCAAATCAGCTTCTTCCAGAATCTCCCGGCTCTTTTCCATGCTGAGCGCATCCAGCTTGTCGGTCGCCTGCGCCGCAATGCCCGCCGTGTCGACCAGGCGAATTTCACCGCCGTCGAGGAACAGACGCACTTCCACAAAGTCGCGCGTCGTCCCGGGAATGTCGCTCACCAGAATGCGGTCTTCGCCGAGGAGCGCGTTGGCAAGGCTCGACTTGCCCGCGTTCGGGGCGCCGTACAAAACCACCAGCGGCAAGCGACGCACGGCAGCGCCCTTGAAACTTTTGAGTATGGCGACAACGTTTGAGCGAATCGCCGCAATCTTATCGCCCCAGGCCGCATAGTCCGGGTCCGCTTCTTCTTCGGCAAAATCCACATCGAGTTCAAGACGTGCCGAAATATCCTTGACTTGTTCGGCAAGGGACACGACGCGTTTTGACAGGGCGCCACCCAGCAGGCGGTGGGCGTTCCGCAGTTCAGAGAGGTTCGCGCTGTGAATCACGTCGGCGACGGATTCCGCCTGGGCAAGGTCCATTTTCCCGTTGAGGAACGCGCGGCGAGTGAACTCGCCCGGCTCGGCGAGCCGCACACCGCCGACTTCACGGATAGCGCGAATCAGTTCGCGCACGATGAGCGGGTTGCCGTGCGGGTAAAGTTCCAGCACGTCTTCGCCCGTATAGGAATTCGGGCCTTCAAAAAAAACATAGACGAGGCTGTCGATAGCGGGGGCCGCCGTAAGGCATTCGCCTTCCCCGGCGTCAGCCGGGCGCGGGTAGCGGGCCGTCCCAAGACGGACTTCGCGCGGCTTGATTGTTGCAAGTGCCGCATCCCCGAACAAAGCGCGCACCACATCGCGAACCTCCGGCCCGCTCACGCGGACGGCGGCCACGGCACTCACGCCGGCAGGGGTCATCGGGGCTACGATAGTCCGGGAATCCATGCCGCAAAAATAGTAAATAGGAATCCCGGGCTTGTCGGTTTTTCTTTTGTCACTTCTTTATTAGTGTATGTACGGGGCCTACGGGTGTAATCGCGTAATGCTCGTCGATAGAACCCTTCACAGTGGAATATACCCAAACTGGACAATCTAACGGCATGTCTGGCGTATTTTCCCTGATGAGAAGTTTCGCTACTAAAGTGTCGCCCCTGCTTTCTACCCCAATAGACTCTATGGAATCTCGGCTCCAACTTATTTGTGCAGGGAATACAAATGAAGTCTTGCCATCTTTGCTAACGATAAAAAGGGTATCCACATTTTCTATGCTGTCCAGTTGATCGTTGGTTGCACAAGGCGACAACGAATCTAACTGAAGAAGAACCTCGTTGTTAGCAATTTCTGGCGAACGGTTTGTACTAGCATCACCAGAACAGGAATAAGTTGCCATAACGCTAAACAATGTGGCAACAAAAACAATTGCAGATTTTATTTTCATCGTAAACCTCTTCTTAAATATAACGTAAAAAAGATTCAAAAAAAGCATTCATCGTTTTTTTTTCAATCTTGAACAACTCGAGCCGTTTTTGGATTACACCAAACTACTTGACTTTTTCATGCACTTCACAACATCTTTATACACATTCGGATGTACCGGAAAAATTCCTTCTCCACTTTTTTTCTATCTTGAGTATCATGAGCAGTTTTTCGATTATTTCCCGGCCGATTGGCACGGTGCAGTGTTTCGTCCTCCAGCGCGACGACGGCGCTGAATTTGAAATCCTTTCCGGCTACGGTGCAGGCCTCAACGCCTGGCGCATTCCCCTTAAAAAGGCCGATAGTCAAGCCGCCGACCTCCTATTCGGTTACCGGCCGGGCGACGACATCTACAAAATGGGCCCGGACACAAACGCCGGTTGCCGCCTCGCTCCGTTCCCGGGCCGCGTAGCTTACGCAAAGTTCAACTGGCAAGGGAAAGACTACCAGCTTGTAAATAACGTAAGTTGGGCTCCGCACGCACTCCACGGATTCTTGCAAAATGCAGAGTGGGCTTTCAAGAGTTTTGAGGCCGATAGCGAAAAATGTATCGCCGAATTCACTTGCGACTGGGCCGGAGCCTTTGCCGGGTTCCCCTTCCCGTTCCGTGCCACAAACAAAATAATCTTCACTGGTGAAACCTTCACCGTAGAATCGACGGTTGAAAACCTCGGGAAAACGGACATGCCCTATTCCGAAGGTTGGCACCCGTACTTTATGCTCGGCGAAAAGATTGACGACCTCGTCATGACCCTCCCCCCGACAAAACGGAGCGAGCTCGACCAGGCCGACATTCCGACTGGGAACCTCCTCGACGACACGCGCTTTACGAGCGGTCGCAAAATCGGGGCAGACTTCATCAACGACTGTTTCTGCCTGGAAGCCCCCATTCCGCAATGTGCGCGAGCCGTTCTCGAAGGTTCCATAGGCACTCTCGATATTTGGCAGAATGCAGGCGACGGGCAGTACAACGCCATCCAGATTTACACCCCGCCCACACGCGACAGCATCGCCATCGAGCCCATGACCGCCGAGCCCGACGCCCTGAACCATCACCGCGGTTTAATTGTCGTAGCCCCCGGCGAAAAGCGTACTTTCTCGTTCGGCGCAACATTCAAAAAGAAGTAAAAACAGCCCATTTTTTCCAAAAAGCGCAGCTTTTAAAGCTGCGCTTTTCATATTAGGAATTAATCAAAAGAATCAACCGGACCAAAAACTTCGCAAGCATTCTTTTTAGGAGCATATCCTTCAATGTCAAGACACATTAAGGAATCGTTATGCATCACCCCTCCCAGTTTTCCATTTTGGCTACGGACACTTTGATAATTTTCCCATTTTATTTTATCAAATTCAAATGGATACGTGTCATTTTCATAATAAAACCTATATATGGAATTTTTCTCTAAATCAAATAGCTTTCCCTTTCCAATTTCATATAAAATTATTGTATCCGGATAAAAAGCCATTACCTTTATATTTTCCGGATTTTTCGACAATCCATCGCAAGATTCGCTGATATAGCAATAATTACCGACAACAGAACCATTTGATGCAGCCCCATATTTAGTATCAAATATTCGTATAAATACATCATGATAGCCCTTATATCCTATTTCTCTTCCACTATCCGATACACAAATACGCTCATCATCCAAAAAAAATTGGACACTATCAATCCTAGAGGAAGAAAAGAAAGCAACTTCAACAGTATCATCGTACTTTACACAATAATTCACGAATGGATCCGTGGTACGACAAGAGAAAAAAAAGATTACACAAAGAAGAATAAAAAGTAAATCCAATTTTCGCATAAATTTCTCCCTTAAAAGAAATTGACATTATACGCCATTATAGATTCATAAACACTCGGGGAATACGGGGCCCATGTAAACTCGGTATTCTGGTGTAAAACAATCCCTTTTGCTCTTACAATCCTATGGAGGTTTATAAATCTCTGCTAAAAAACATTTAACGAGGTTCCCTACACTTGACCGATCCACCTAATTCATGGTAATCTATACACATCAATGAATTTGAACGCCTCATACCGCCCCATTTATCGCCATCTTCTATTACAAAATCATTAATAAAATATCCATGCTCATCAAAAGGATAAATATCTTTGGTATAAAAGAATCTATAAAGGGCGTTAGTCTCAAGGTTGAACATTCCCCCATATCCAATATCAAATTGAATAGTCGTATCGGGATAATAAGCAATCACTTTAATATTTCCCAATAAACTTTGCAATTTATCACAATATTTTCCAATAATACAATGACTTGCATAAACAGAATCATACGATTCCCCATTCCTATGAGTCAATTTATATACATGAGATAAGCCTTTATACCCTTCTTTTCTTTCCCAATCAAACATGCAAATTTGCTCATCATTCAAAAAAAAATGAACACTGTCTATTCTATTGGACGAACCAACAATAATTTCAACAGCATCATCATATTTATTACAATGACCATCGGGACCTTCAGTACCACAGGAACACACAAAAAAAGCACAAAGAAGAATAAAAAGTAAATCCAATTTTCGCATAAATTTCTCCTTTTAAAAGAAATTGACATTATACGCCATTATAGATTCGTAAACACTCGGGGAATACGGGGCCCATGTAAACTCGGTATTCTGGTGTAAAACAATCCTTTTTGCAAAGATTGTACCATAGTAATAAACTATAATATTTTGCGCAGCTTTAATCATACTTTCGGCAACAATTTCCCCGTTCCATTGGAAATTTTTTCCAACATGCAATTCCAGGCTTCCACTCAAAATGTTCAATTTGGCACCCGACTGGAAATGTAAACTACTGGTTTGCTTCCGTTGGGCTCCATCGACAATCAACTGAGAATACGAATTGAAAATAAATCCGGTATTTGTTGAACCTATGCCCAAATCCCTAGAAGCAATAGCCGTTTCATTGGTGTTAAACGCCCTATAATTCGTCGTTGTAAAATCTACATCATTCAAAAAGAAGTAAAAACATCTTTTTTCCCCAAAAAGCCGTGGACATTTTCAAAGATAAATGTCCACAGCCGCAAGCGAACGCAAACCCGTTTTTACGGGTTTTTATTTATTTTGAGGCGGGGTAATTTATAATTATGGAGAACAGGATGAAAAACATCAAGCTCAAAATGCTGTGCGCGCTTGCGTTTTGCAGTACGGCAATTGCCGCGCCGGGACTGACCGTAAAAGGGACGGAACTACAATACAACGGGAAAAAAATCTTCTTTTCGGGCGCGAATCTCGCCTGGAGTGACTACAACTCCGACGTGGGCGATTCCCCACTGAACGAAAACGCCTGGCGCAAGGCCGTCGAAGGCACCCGCGCCGCGGGCGGCAACGCTATCCGTTGGTGGCTTTTCAACAACATGAGCCAAAGCCCGGAAATCGACCAGACAACTCATCTGGTTTCGGGCCTCAAGGCGAACACCATCAACAACATGAAAAAAGCCCTCGATATCGCCGAAGAATACGGCGTGATGGTTTCGATGTGCCTTTTCAGCCACAACCTGATGGAACCGAACCAATGGGGACTTTACAACGAAAAGCTCGATATCACAGCGAACACGCAACTGTTCGAAGATACGGGCACCAAGGCATTCATCGACAATGCACTCATCCCGGTGGTGAAAGCGATTGGCAACCACAAAGCGCTCATGACATGGGAAGTTTTCAACGAGCCCGAAGGCATGACCAGTGAAGGTTGGACAACCAAGAAACTCGACAAGGCTACGCTCCAGAAATTTACAAACAAAGTTGCGGCAGCCATCCACACGGAGAACCCGGAACTTCTCGTTTCGACAGGCAGCGTAAACATCAAATATCAGGCATGGTGGAACGATGCAGCCCTCGTCGCAGCCGGTGGAGAAGCAAAAGGCACCCTTGACTTTTTCCAGACACACTATTATCCGTATTACCAGGATGATGCCGTCTCGCCGTTCGTGAATACGGCTGCGCAGATGGCGACCAAGTATGGCTACGACAACAAGCCGATGATTATCGGCGAGTTCCCGGCAAGCGGCTGGGCTGGCGAAACCTACAAATCCACTTTTGCCGCCAAGACGCAGATTACGACAGAAGAATGTTACCGCAAAGCATTTGACGGTGACTACGCAGGCGCTCTCGCATGGCAGTATATAGGCGACAAGACCGAAGCGAATTTCGGCGGTTACACTTACACCATCGACCCGGCTCTTAAAGCGATGACGGCTCTCGCCGCCACAGAAGAAGCGAGCATCAAGATTAAAGATGCAACGATTGACAACACCACCGGCGACGGCAAGATGGCTGTAACCTATGGTGGAGACAATGCGCAAATCGAATACCAGAAAACATTCGACCTGAGCAAGGCCAACACGCTGTCTTTTGAAGCAAAAAATAACGGAGCCACAGCCGCCCAGCTGAACCTGATTTTCAAGCTCACGGATGCATGGACATGGACCGAAGTCGAAGGCCCCTGCGAAGTGCCCGCCGGAGAAAAGAAGACTTGCACTTTTGATATTTCGAGCCACGCCGACCGCAACAAGACTTTGAGTACGGTCATCGCAAACTACGCAGCGGGTTACACAGGCACCATTCTTTACGACAACTTTATCGCCGGTACGGACACACTTTGGAATTTCAATACCGACAAGTACGACGCATTTAGCCGCGGTTTCGAAAACACCGAAGAAATGATTCCCGAAATCAAAATTGTCTACGACGACACTTACGAAAGCGGAACAACACGATATTTCCGTATTGCGAACAACATTCATTCCTCCGTCAAAGTCAACGCCAACACAATCTCCCTTGTCACAAGTACGGCAGGAATACTGAACGTGGATATTTTCGGCATGAACGGCCTGCACGTCGCCACCCTGCACAGGGGAGCAACAGCAGCCGGCAACCACACATTCAGCCTCACCGGAATCCGGAGCGGACACTACCTCCTACGCGTCAAGGGTACCGGAATCGCAGCCACGCAGCCGATTCGGTTGAAGTAGAGTCGACGAAAACCCGGCGGCCAACAAGGCCGCCTTTTTTTTACCTATATTGCAGGCCATGAGCGACAAGCACCCCCTTTATTTTACGATCCACGGACATTTTTACCAACCGCCCCGAGAAAACCCCTGGACGGGAGTCATTGAAAATCAACCCAGCGCAAGGCCCTTCCACGACTGGAACGACCGCATCGCGAGTGAATGCTATAGTCCGAACTCCGCAAGCCGCATTTTGAGCGAACACGGGCACATTGTCGATATTGTCAACAACTACGACTTCATGAGTTTCAACATGGGTCCGACCTTGATGAGTTGGATCCGTACGAACACCCCGGAAACATACAAACGAATCCAAGAAGCGGACAAGCGCAGCCGCGAACGCCTGAACGGTCACGGCAACGCCATCGCCCAGGTGTACAACCATGTCATCATGCCGCTTGCAAGCGAACAGGACAAGCGCACGCAAATCCATTGGGGTATCGAAGATTTCAAGTTCCATTTCGGTCGCATGCCCGAGGCCATGTGGCTTGCCGAAACAGCCATCAACCTGGACACCGTCGTGGAACTCATCAAGGCCGGCATCAAGTTCACTATCCTCTCGCCGACGCAGGCTGACAGTTTCCGCAAGCTCGGCGACAGCGAATGGAAGGGATGCGCCAATACCGACATCGATACCACGCGCCCCTACCGCATTTTCCCGCGCGACAAGGAAGGCAACCTTGTCTGTGACGGTTACTTGGACGTCTTTTTCTACAATCCCTGGCTTTCTTCAGCTGTGGGGTTCGAGCACCTGCTCCGCAACGCGGACACCTTCGGAGGCCGCATCCGCGACGCCTGGGACGCCAACCGCGAAGACCCGCAGCTGGTAAGCATCGGTACCGACGGCGAAAGCTACGGCCACCACGAGCCCTTCGGCGACATGTGCGCCGCCTGGCTCTACAACCGCTACGCTCCCCAGCACAACATGGTGCCGGTCAACTACGGCTGGTATCTCGAGAAATTCCCGCCGCAGCACGAAGTCCTCTTGAAGAACTTCCACGGCGAAGGCTGTGCATGGAGTTGCGCCCACGGTGTCGGACGCTGGTACCGCGACTGCGGATGCTCCACGGGCGGCGGGCCGGACTGGAACCAGAAATGGCGCGGTCCCTTGCGCGACGCCTTCAACCACCTGAAGGCCCTCGCCGACGAAATCTTTATAAACGAACTCCAGCACCTTACGGCAATGGACCCGTGGGATGTCCGCAACAAGTACGTCGACGTTCTCATCGCCCCCGGTGACAGCTACCGCCTAAAGAGTTTCCTCAACGCCACGCTTCTGCACCCGCACGACCCGGATGAATGCGCCAAGGCAGTGCGTTTACTCGAAATCCAGAAATTCTGCATGTTCAGCTTTACAAGCTGCGGCTGGTTCTTCAACGATATCGAAGGCCTGGAACCCGTACAGAACATGCGCTATGCGCTGCGCGCCATGGAACTGCTCAAGCCGTTCCTCCCCGAAGGCCGCGACATCAAGGCCGAAGTCCTCGAAATCCTCGCGAAGGCCACGAGCAATGAGCACAAGTGGAGCGGAGCCGAAGTGTTCACAAAGTCTGCCGAAGAAGACGTCCCCGCCTTCGTCAAGCAGATGGCCGAACGCGCCGCCATTTACCACCTCGGGCTCGAAGACGACTACCTGAACAAGGACTACCGCCTCACCGCCTCGAAAATCTCGTCGCGACGCCGCCAGACCATAGTTTATACCACTTACAACGACTCGACTATCGACGAGCACCATGCATCGACCATTCTCGTGCTCAATGACGCGCTCGGGAGAGTCAACCTAGTTGTCTGCAACGGCGACCCCAGGGAATGCGGGCTCTCTTTTGTCGATAACCCGAACATGACTACCGAAGAGCTCAAGGCCGCATTCCCCGAGGCGTACGTCGTCCGCATGCGTGACCTCATGAGCGATTCCCTCAAGCGCATCAACCAGCTTTCGACGCAGCGCCACCTGACAGATGTCACCAAGACCTTCTCCAAGTTCGCGCTGGACCACGGCATTCCTATTGATTGCCTGGCCGACCCAGACCACACGCTGCCCGACACCATGCGCAAGATTCTCTCGCTTGAAATCAACGCGAAAATCCACCACCTCGCGCTCACGTACCTGGACACGCCCAGAGACGAAGACTTCGCAAGGATTCACGAACTTATCGACGAAGCGAAGGCTCTGGACACCACGTTCTCGTTCGGTGGCACGGGCCGCATGTTCCACAGGAAGTTGATGGGACTCATCGAGAATGTCGAGAGGAACCAGGACGAGGCATCCGTCAGGCACATCACGGGGCTCATCACCGTCGCGGACTGGCTGGAACTCTATATCGACAAGACCACGCTCGAAAACAAGGTCTTCCCCATCTACAAGAAGTTCATGGAAGATCCCAACGGCAAGCTGGCCGCGCTTAAGCCGATGTTCGACTGGCTGAACTTCGAGGTTCCCCATGCTTAACCTGTCGAAAGCCCCGCTCATCGACGCCCAAAAAATTGCCAAACGCATCGGCGAACTGGGCAAGCAGATTGGCGGGGAATACGACTTCGACATCATCGTCGGGGCCATGACAGGCTCGTTCATCTTCGTGGCCGACCTCTGCCGGGCGATGCCCAAGAAGAAAGCGCAGATTAAGTTCATCAAAGCCTCAAGTTATGGGGACTCCACGGAATCTTCGCAAAAGGTCAAGGTGAGCGGGCTCGATTCCATACAGGTGGAAGGCGCACGCATCCTGCTGGTAGACGACATTTTGGACACCGGACGCACCATGAAGGCTCTCGTCCAGGAACTCTCCGCAAGGGGAGCCAAGGAAATCAGGACATGCGTGTTCCTCGACAAGCCCGAGCGCCGCGAAGTGCCGATCAGGGCCGATTACGTGGGTTTTGAAATCCCGAACGCGTTCGTCGTGGGTTACGGGCTCGATTTTGCGGACGAATACCGTACTTTTCCGGACGTCTGGACACTTGTAGAAGAATAATAATTATATTGGAAATATGGCACAGAACGATTCAGACAATGTCAAACTCCACGCTACGCAAACGTTTGCGGCTCTCGGCAACAAGTTCAGCAAGTTGCCCCGTTCAAAGCGTTTTATCATCATTGGCGCAGTAGCCCTGTTCATTTACATTCTCGGATTCATGACTTGCAGTTTCATGAACAACGTCCCGAACGAAGGCATCATCGAGAAAGTGGCCGCCCTCCCCGACGCGAAGAACAAGTGCAAGTTCCGCTACGACCGTGCCCTCGAATACGCCATCATGCACGAATGCGTCTTTGCCAAGGGAACTCCCGGCAACGGCTCCAAGCTTGTGCAGCGCGTGAACTACTGCACCTGCGCCCTCGAAGGCGTGCAGATGAAGAAGCCGTACCAGAAGATGTTCGAGAACAACCTCGTGGACTTCACGTTCAAGATCCGCGAAGAGAACCTCTGCAACGAAGAAAAGAACATCCCGACGCTGGAAGCCGAAGGCGACCAGGGCGGGAACTAAACCCGAATGCGAACGGGATTCATGTGCAAACCGACTTTGCAGGAACGATTGTAGCACCGAATGCAGAGGTCGTTGTTGGCCAAGCCGGAAAAAACTTCTATGGATCTATCTTCGCCAAGAGCATTGTGGTTCACCAATACACGAAAGTCACCTGGGTTCCGTTCATTCCCGTTCAAATGAATGGTGTAGTGGCACACATTGACAACCACGAACCTTTACGGTATTCTGTTGTTTTCTAGGACGGCAATCTATGTTTTCCCGCTTTATTTATTTTTCCTTATTCATTGTTCTTTTAGGATGCGCCCCTTATGAGGATCATTCAGTATATTTTCCCGCTATTCGGATAAACTTTATGTCCACATCTGATGTCGATAGTGTTCATTTTTATTTGAATAATGAACAGGTGTGTTTTGAAAAGCCTATTCTTTTTGAAGGCGACTGTAAAAATTGTCTAGAAGCAAAAGGATATACGAGTGAATACGCGATATGCAAAACATCAACCGAAGACAGCAATTATATATTCACGCATCGCGACACAGAAAAAGAGAAGCAATGCGTCCAATCGGAAAATTTTCTTAAATGGGTTAATTATGAATGTTTTGTGAGTGAAAAGCATTATGGGAAATCATTGGATTCATTGACGTTCCAAGCACAAATTTTCTCTAATGAATCAGTGAAGACCATACAGCCAAGTATTATTTTTCATAGTGGAAATCGTTATAATATAATGCTAGAACAAGATTCTGCACAGTGGCTCAATCACATGGATGACGTATTTTTTGACCTCTTTGGCTTAGCAGGATCATGGCTGTGGGAGGGATGCTCCGACGGCTTTTGCGTGGCAACCATTCCGATGAGAGAAGGAGAAGGCTACTACGAATGATTTCCTGTGAAATGGGTTACAATATCAGCATTCCGTCGCCGTAGCTGAACAGTTTCAGCTTGTTTTCGACGGCCATTTTGTACGCGGCCAGCGTATTTTCGCGCCCGTAGAACGCCGAGACAAGCAGGATGAGCGAACTCTTGGGCCAATGGAAATTGGTGAGGAGTCCGTCCACAATCTTGTAGCGGTAGCCGGGGTAGAAGAACGCATGCGTCACGCCCGTCTGCGCTTTCACGATTCCGTTCGCATCGGCAATTGTTTCGACAACGCGGGTACTCGTCGTCCCGACCGTCACGATGCGGCCACCTTCGCGCTTGGCCTTGTTGATGATTTCGGCGTTTTCCTTCGTGAGTTCGTAATGTTCGCCGTGCATCTTGTGCTGGGTAAAGTCTTCGACCGAGATGTTCTGGAAGGTGCCGGGGCCCACGTGCAGAGTCACTTCGGCCACGTACACGCCCCTTGCCTTGAGGTCTTCGAGCATTTGCTCGCTAAAGTGCAAACTCGCCGTCGGGGCGGCCACCGCGCCGGAATATTTCGCGAAAATCGTCTGGTAAGCCTTCTTGTCGTCTTCGTCGTCGGGGCGGTTGATGTACGGCGGCAGCGGGACATGTCCCTCACGGTTCATCACCGACTCGAGTTCCACCGGAGTCACCGCAAAGCGCAGCACGCGGGCCCCGTCTTCACGGACGTCTTCGACGACTGTCTTCACACCCGCGATTTCGAGTTCGCGGCCGACCTTGAAAGCCTTACCCGGGCGCACCTGCGCCTCATAGCGGGCGGAGCCGTCTTCGGCGGGAATCAGCGACTGCACCAGAAGCGTCTCGACCTCGCCGCCATGCAACGTGTGGCCATACAACCTCGCGGGAATCACCTTGGTATTGTTCACCACCAAGCAATCGCCGGGATTGAACAAGTCGACAATCTCCGGAGCCTTGAGGATGCGCCTCTCGCCACCGTTCTTGGGGCAATATAGAATGTGGGTCTTGCCCTTCCCTGCCGTGCGGCTCGCAATCAGCTCTGGCGGGAATTCAAAATTGTAGTCAGAAAGCTTGTGTTCCATCTTAACCCTGGAGAGATTTCATCGCTTCCTTAACGAGGTTTTTCATATCGGCCTTGAGGCTCGCCGGCTTCAGGATTTCCACATCCGGGAGCACGCCCAGAAGCCAAGACTTGAAATCCGGAGTAATACGCAATTTCAACTCCACGACAAAGCGAGACTTGGTTTCTTTAATGACCGCCGCCGGGACAAAGTTGGATTTTTTGAACTGGCTCTGCAACCACTTGGACTTGACCAAAAGCGAAATGTCCTGCGGCTGGAGTTTTGCATCGGTCCACTTGCCGAATGTGTACTTATAATGAATCTTGGAATCAAACGACAGCTTTACAACTGGAATATTCGTCATCGTCATGTTGACAATATTTTCAACAACATAATTCTTGAAAATCTGGGTTTCTTCGAATTCATCGTCGGCAGCAATCAGGTAAAGAGTATCTATGCGGAGCACGAGCTTGACCGGACTCACCGTAACTGTTGTCTGTTCTTCCTCATGCGTAGCACTGCGATAGGTGATATTGACTTTCACGCCGTCATGAATCGCCTTGAGGATTTTGGAAACGATGGTATCCTTGAGGTTGCGATCGCAGAAGGGGCCGTAATCCAGTTCAAAATCGGGGTCCACCGAAATGGGATCCACCTTGAAAGAATCCGGGTCGGTTACGCTCAAAGAATTAATCAGGTTGTCGATGATTTTCAGGTTCTTTATCCCAGTCGGGGAATCGCTTTCAAACGACTTGCGAAGCTTCTCCAGCTTTTTCACGAGATCCTGATTGAAGTCAGTCTTCTGTTCTGGCTGGATGACGTAAAAAGTCTGCCCTTCCTGCTTGAACTTGTGCAACCCGCAATTTTCTTTTCCCAGCTGCTGAATATGGCGATAAATCGTACGCGCCTTGCAATTCATAGAAATAGCCATACTCTCAACGGTCATTGGCTTGCAAAGAATATTCTTTATATTGCTAATCTTTTCGTAACCCGTAGCCATAACGACTCCTTTATTTTAAAATAATTCTCAGTTTATTTTCTACCGATGGCGACTTGGCCGTTTTCATGGCCGAAAGGAACGCCAACTGCTTTTGGAAATTGGAAGACACTCTGCCTTCCAGCAAAAATTTATTCCTGACAAACGAAACTCTAATCCGCGCCCCCGAAAGAAGCGTACTCGATTCCAGGGAATTCTCGATTTCTTCGCATAGAAGCCTATTGGGCATTGCATCCAACGGAAGGATGTTCAACGAAAAAACGAGTTCCTGTACGCCGGGATACTCCGCAATGCGGCGTTCCAGTTCTTTCAAATCGTAGTCCTCGAAACAAGAAGCCGTAACCGAGACTTTGCCCTGTTCCACTTTCACGCTGTAATCAAAGACGCGCACGCCCGGCGTTTCGAGAATCGAAAGGACATCGTTCTCCATGACCGTATCCGAGACGATGCTATTTGTCGCGACCCTCATGAAGTCAACGCAACCGCGCACCTTCGGGAGCGCCTCGACACAGCCCTTGAGCGCCCGCTTTACAGACAAATTGCGAACCAGGCCATCCAAGTAGACAACCCCTTGCCCCACATTCACCGAAATCCGGCGAGCATCTTCGGGGAACAACTGGAGCAACCTACTACGCACAATTTCGGCAAGCTTGGGATTCGGCAAGTTCTGCGACGTTACGGGCAAGGCCAAGAAAAGAATCGTCCCGTCTTCCAATAACACGGCAAGCAAATCCTTTTCGCCGTCGTTGACCAAACCGACAGCCACACCGAAAGCGTTGCGGATAGCATGATAGATATGGTCACCGATAAGCGTCTGCGCACTCTGCGCCGGCAGCAAACGGTAACCATCCGGAGATTCCTCCTGATTGATGACGACGTTCGGGCATTCCACTTTCTGGTCCGGGCCGCCATCATAGCTAATCATGATGATTTCTTTTTCCGAAGTCTGGAAATAGCTCTTCACCAAACCCGGTTTCGCCTTTCCCTTGAAATACAGCCAATTCCCCGGAGCAATCCTGTTTCGCCCATAGATTTTGGCGTAGTCGCCATTCCTCGTCTTGTCGCTACAGAAGGAAAACTCCTGCGAAAAGGCAATGAACACGGACTGGCACCGTTCGCAACAACAGAGCAGAGGAATCCCCGAATTCATGCCCCCATACGTCGAATAAGCTTCCCTGGCAAAAACACCGTGCTCGACCACGCGCTGACAGCGCCGGCAGAAGAGCGGCAAAGTGTAGAGCCTATGAGGGAACTGGGTGCGCATGGGAACTAGGGGCTAGAATCTAGAGGCTAGGATCTAGGGAAACTATTTCATCAGAGGCATTGCGACGTAGATGCGGCGGAGCACTTCTTCCTTGCCGATGATTTCGAACATTTCCCAGAGGCCGGGGCCAGCGGTAACGCCAGACACGGCGAGACGCGGAGCACCGACGAGTTCACCGACCTTGTGGCCGCAGCGTTCGGCGAGGTCGTAGAATCCCTTCTCGATGACCGGAGTCTTGAAATCTTCGATGGAAGCAAGCATGTCGCGCACGAGCGTAGCGACTTCCTTGGAGCCTTCGCCGAAGTGCTTCTTGGCACCCTTCTCGTCGTAGGTGGTCGGGGCGACAAAGAAGTACACAGCCATTTCGGCCAAGTCCTGCACAAAGTGGGCGCGCGGCTTGAGCTGCTTCACGATTTCGTCGAGGCGTGCTTCCGGTTCGTTCGAAAGGTCGATACCCTTTGCGGCAAGGCCTTCCTTCATGATTCCCTTAAGGAACGCGTCGTCGCACATGTGGATGTGCTGACCGTTCATCCACTGGAGCTTCTTCTCGTCAAAACTTGCGGACTTCGGGTTGATACGTTCCAGCGTAAAGCTTTCCACCATTTCCTTGATGGTCATGACTTCGCGGTCATCGCCCGGGTTCCAGCCGAGGAGAGCGAGATAGTTCACGAGCGTTTCGGGCAGGTAGCCAAGGTCGCGGAAGTCGCCCACGGAGGCGGCACCCTTGCGCTTACTGAGCTTACCGCCGTTCTTGTCGAGAATCACCGGCAGGTGGCACCATACGGGCGGCTGCCAGCCAAAGGCCTTATACAAAAGTTCGTGTTTCGGCGTAGAGCTGATCCATTCGTCACCGCGAAGCACATGCGTCGTACCCATCAGATGGTCGTCCACGACGCTTGCAAAATGGTAAGTCGGGTAACCATCGCGCTTGATGAGCACGAGGTCATCGAGAAGTTCGTTCTGGTAGCTGATGTGGCCGCGGATCATGTCGTCGAATTCGGTGACGCCGGTTTCCGGCACCTTGAAGCGGATGACGGCCTTTTCGCCGGCAGCAATGCGGGCTTCAGCTTCTTCGCGGCAGATGTTACGGCAGTGGCGGTCGTAACCCGTGACCGGCACATGAGACTTTTCCTGTTCAGCACGGACTTCTTGCAGGCGTTCCTCGGTGCAGAAGCAGTAGTAGGCGCAACCTGCATCCAGGAGCTTCTTGATTTCGCGGTGGTAGATATCCAGGCGTTCGCTCTGAAAGTACGGACCGCAGTCGCCTTCGCAACCCGGACCTTCATCCCACTGCAGGCCCAGCCACTTGAGGTCGCGCATCAAGTCGTGCAGTGCAGTCTCGTTATAACGCTTGCGGTCGGTATCTTCGATACGCAGATAGAACGTACCGCCCATGTGCTTGGCAAAAAAGTAGTTGTAGATAGCCGTGCGGGCACCGCCCACATGCAGGTAACCCGTCGGGCTCGGGGCAAAACGTACGCGAACAGGAGACTTGGCAGAATTGCAATTTTCACACATGATATTATTTTGTCCTTTTTTAAAATTTTGGTCAATTTCCGTCAGCAAATATAGAAATCAAGCCCAAGTCCATAAAAGAAAAAGGGCTCAAAGGCTTGGAATAAGCCCCCCAAAGTCAACAACAATAATGCCAACAAGTCGATTTATGACTTTTACCATCAAGATTCAATCGCACGCACCTTGAATTGCAAGATTTCTTCGACAGTCAGTTCAACATCACTAGGAATGTCAATCCAGTTGATTCCCTATCTGTTCTTCTCGATGAACTTTTTTAGGAATGAACAGCTCTCTATCCTGAACACCACGGTTTCCTTGATTACTCCAATTTCAGTATCCTTGAAGCAAGGGGCAATCACATCAAGTCAAAAGTTGACACGGCCGACACCCAACAAATTCATCTTTCGTCCCTTTCCCGCAAATAAGCTTGAAATTGCGGGCTTTCAATTTAACACATGCACTCTCGAGCACTACGCAATATAAATTCGTCTAAAGGAATCATAAATTTTTTTATTAAATGACACTATTTGACACCAATGGAATTTATATTTATTAGTTTACACAATTCACCATCATGTCCAAAAATGTTTTTTTTTGCAAAAAAAAGACATTTTTTTGTTTTTCCTGCAAAAAAATAGAGTATCTTTATTTTTGTCAAATTAATAAAGACCTTTTAAGGCATTTGGAGCACTTCTATGGCAGCAGAAAACACATTGACTCAATTTACAGGCCTCTATCCTGTATCCAAAACCCTTCGCTTCGAATTGAAGCCAATCGGGAAAACACTTGAAAAAATCAAAGAAACTGGCATCATTGAAAATGATGAAAAACGTCACAAAGACTATTTTGACGCGAAAAAGATTATTGATACATATCATAAATACTTTATTGATGCTGCTCTTAGTAAGTTTCCTCGCATAGATTGGAACCCTCTTAAGGAAGCTATTGAAGGATTTCTTGATAGATCTGACGCAAGTAAAAAGAAACTTGAGAAAACCCAGACGGAATTTAGAAAGAAAATTGCTAAAGCTCTGACTACTCATGACCACTATAAAGAACTGACCGCATCTACTCCTAAAGATCTATTTTTGAAAGTGTTCCCAGACCATTTTGGCAAACAGCCTGCCATTGATACGTTTGATGGTTTTTCGTCTTATTTTACAGGTTTCCAAGAAAATCGGCAAAATATTTACTCGGACGAAGCCATCAGTACCGCTATCCCATACCGTTTAGTTCATGACAATTTCCCAAAGTTCTTATCCAACATCGAAGTTTACAAAAATTTGAGCGACTACGCCCCCGATGTATTGTCTCAAGCAGAAAACGAATTGAAGGATTTCTTGAACGGAAAATCGCTTGCTAACATTTTCGAACTTAATGCGTATAATGAAGTGTTGACTCAATCTGGAATTGATTTCTTTAATCAAGTGATTGGGGGTATCAGTGGTGAAGGTGGCGAGAAAAAGACAAGAGGCATCAATGAATTCTCAAACCTCTATCGCCAACAGCATCCTGAATTTGCACAAAAGCGTCTTGCGACAAAGATGATTCCTCTTTACAAACAAATTCTTAGTGATCGCGAAACAAAGTCTTTTATTTTGGAATCCTATTCCAATGATTCTCAAGTTCAAGATAGCGTAAAAGAATTCTTTGAATCACAAATCCTGAGTTGTGATATTGCCGGTCGTAAGGTCAATGTCCTTAATGAATTATCTTCCTTGATTAAGCGAATCACAGAATTTGATTTGGGAAGTATATATGTTAATCAAGAAGAACTTTCCAACATTTCCTTGGAACTGTTTAAAAATTGGAACACAATTAATGCAATTTTATTCAAAAATGCCGAAAAAAGAATTGGTTCTGCAGAAAAGGCTGCAAATAAAAAGAAAATAGACGCATGGATGAAGAGCAATGAATTCTCCATAGCAACATTGAATCTTGCTATTGCAGAAAGTGATTCTGAAGAGATTTCAAAAGTTAAGATTGAATCATATTGGAATGATTTTGAGGCGAAGGTCCAAAGTATTCTTTGTGGAGATAAACGAAAGAATCTTGACGAATTCCTCTCGGCAACTTTTAACGAGAATAACGCATTAAGAGAAGATTCTGAAGTCATTGGAAAACTGAAGGCTTTCCTTGATGCCTTAATAGAAATCATGCATTCAATCAAGCCTTTGATTTCAGATGCAGAAAATCGAGACTTGTCTTTCTACAACGAGCTGACGCCGTTGTACGACCAACTTTCTCTCGTCGTCCCTCTTTACAATAAGATTCGTAATTACGCGACCCAGAAACTGACTGAATCTGAAAAGTTTAAACTAAATTTTGATAACCCCACATTGGCAGACGGTTGGGATCAAAACAAAGAGGATGCAAATACAGCCATTTTGCTTCTAAAAAATGGATTGTATTATCTCGGCATCATGAATGCCAAAAACAAGCCTAAAATCACAGATTTCAAGACTTCTGAAGACGAAGATTGTTATGACAAAATGGTGTATAAGCTGTTGCCGGGTCCGAATAAGATGTTACCCAAGGTTTTCTTCTCCGAAAAGGGCCTAGCAACCTTTAAACCGCCCAAAGATATTCTTGACGGCTATAACGCAGGAAAACATAAAAAAGGCGACTTGTTTGATATTGATTTTTGCCATCAGTTGATAGATTTTTTTAAGGAATCCATTGCAAAGCATCCTGATTGGAAGAAATTTGATTTCAAATTTTCGGATACTTCTTCCTACGAGGATATTAGTGGTTTCTACAAGGAAGTTACAGATCAAGGCTATAAAATCACCTTCTCCAAAATTCCCACATCGCAAATTGATGAATGGGTGAACGATGGAAAGCTTTTCCTCTTCCAGATTTACAACAAGGATTTCGCTCCTGGAGCAAAGGGCTCTCCAAACTTGCATACCCTGTATTGGAAGTCCGTATTCTCTCCTGAAAACCTGAAAGATGTTGTTGTCAAGTTGAATGGTGAAGCCGAGCTTTTCTACAGACCTAGCTGCGTCAAAAAAACTTATAGTCACAAAGTTGGCGAAAAACTCGTAAATCGAATAGGAAAAGACGGTCTTCCTTTGCCGGAATCAGTCTTTGGCGAATTATTCCGCTATTTCAACGGGAAACTTGATGGCGAACTTAGCGATGAAGCAAAAAAGTATCTTGATATAGCTGTCGTTAAGGACGTCAAACATGAAATTGTAAAGGATCGCCGTTATACACAAGACAAGTTTGAATTTCATGTGCCGCTGACTTTGAATTTTAAGGCCGATTCAAAGAACGAGTATATGAATGAACGTGTTCGCCATTTTTTGAAAGACAACCCTGATATAAACATCATCGGCATTGACCGTGGCGAACGTCATTTGCTGTATATGACATTGATAAACCAAAAGGGTGAAATTCTTAAACAGAAAAGTTTTAATATCGTTGAGTCTGTCAACTACCAGGCAAAACTTGTTCAACGTGAAAAGGAACGAGACGCTGCTAGAAGGAGTTGGAGCAGTGTTGGCAAAATCAAGGACCTTAAAGAGGGTTTCTTGAGCCAGGTAATTCATGAAATCACTACAACAATGATTGATAATAACGCCATTGTTGTTCTTGAAGATTTGAACTTTGGCTTTAAGCGCGGTCGATTCTGTGTGGAACGACAGGTTTATCAGAAGTTCGAAAAGATGTTGATTGACAAACTCAACTATCTTGTTTTCAAGAATAAGCCTGAAGGAGATGTTGGTGGCGTTCTTAAAGGCTATCAGCTTGCAGAAAAATTTGATAGTTTCCAGAAATTGGGCAAGCAGAGCGGCTTCCTGTTCTATATTCCTGCTGCATACACCTCAAAGATTGATCCGACCACAGGTTTCGCTAATCTGTTCAATATGACAGAATTGACGAGTGCAGAAAAGAAAAAGGAATTCCTTTCTCACTTTGAAGACATTACTTATGACGGAAAAAATGACAGATTTTCGTTCAGTTTTGATTACAAGGACTTCAAGTGTTTCCAAACAGATTACATCAAGAAGTGGACTGTTTACACTCAAGGTAAACGAATTGTGTATGACAAGGAATCGAAATCTGCAAAGGAAATTTTCCCTGTTGAAATCATCAAGGCTGCTCTCGAAAAACAGAACATTGCTTTGACAGACCAATTAGATGTTCTTTCTGTAATCAATTCTGTCGAGGCATCTCCTAAATCAGCTTCTTTCTTTGGCGATATTTGCTATGCGTTTGAAAAAACGCTTCAAATGCGTAATAGCATTCCAAACACTGATGAAGATTACCTTGTATCTCCTGTAATGAACAAAAAAGGAGAATTCTATGATAGTAGGTCTTGTGGCGATACCTTGCCAAAGAATGCAGATGCAAATGGAGCGTACCATATTGCACTTAAGGGGCTATATCTAATAAAGAACGTATTTGACGCTGGAGGCAAAGATTTGAAAATTTCGCACGAAGATTGGTTTAAGTTCGCGCAGTCCAGAAACGCATAGAATCTAAATAACAAACTTTTTTCCTAAGGCTCGGAAGAACATATTCGAGCCTTTGTTATGCCTATGGAAAATTATATAGCTATTTCAACGCTGAACGATTTTATTTTCTGCCCGTATTCCATATATTTGCACAACGTCTATATGGAATCAGACGAATCTATGTATCACGCCACACCGCAAATGCAAGGCAAAATCGCACACAAAGGTATTGATCAAAAAACCTACAGTTCTAAGAAAGATGACATCACTTCTTTACCTGTTTTTAGTGAAAAATACGGATTGATAGGAAAAATTGATTTATTAAAGCAAAAAGAACATCTTTTAATAGAGCGAAAATATCAGTTGAAGCGAATTTTTCAAGGGCAAATATATCAGTTATGGGCTCAATACTTTTGCCTTACTGAAATGGGTTACGAAGTACAGAAGCTTTCATTTTACGAAATTTCAACAAACAAGATGATTCCCGTAGAATTACCGACCGAAACCCAAATAGAGGAATTTGAAAATTTTATCAAGACCTTTAAAAATTACGATCCAGCATCACCAATAACAGTGAATCCAAGCAAATGTAAACATTGCATATACAACAACTTATGCGACAAAACGGAGGTTTCAAATGTTTACGGCTAAAGATATTGAGTGTCGCAGTATTTTTATCATCAACTGCCTAAAGGATCGTAATTTGCGAGTTTCTTCAGGAGAATTACTCTTGGAAGACACTGAAGAAAAGAGAACTCTCACCAAGTTCCCGTTTCAAAAAATACTCGCACTTTTTATCATTGGCCCAATTACAATAACAACGCCACTACTCGAAAAATGCAAAAAATTTGATGTCGCACTAGTTGTCATGAAAGGTAACTTAAGACCCGTTTTCTTTTGGGCAAATCATGCTGAAGCAAATTTCTTATTGCACCAAAAACAGTATTTCTTTGAAAAAACGGACATATCCTTCGCAAAAGTTATCGTGCGAAACAAAATTCTCAATCAGGAATCTGTACTTGGAAAAATTCGGAAGAAAAATGAAAAAATTGACAAAGCCAAACAACTATGTTTTGACTACTTAGAAAAACTTTCTGATGTCCAAGAATATGAGAAATTAATGGGTATAGAAGGCTATGTTTCCAAAATATTTTTCGAAGCCTATTTCGCAGAATACGAATGGATTGCCCGGATGCCACGTGCAAAAAATGATACAACAAATGCAGTCTTAGATATCGGATACACCATTCTGTTCAACTTTATTGAGGTCTTTCTAAGGCTTTTCGGGTTCGATCCCTATGTGGGAGTATATCACCGTTTATGGTTTAAGCGGAAATCTTTAGTCTGTGATGTAATGGAGCCGTTCCGTTGCATTATTGATATGAGAGTTCGAAAAGCCCTAAATCTCGGACAAATAAAAAAAGAAGATTTTAATTTTGTAAAAGGAGAATATTTGCTGAAATTCGAAAAATATTCAGAATATTCAACTCTATTCTTGCAAGACCTTGTTGATAAAAAAATAGAAATCTTTAAATTCATCCAATCATATTATAGGGCTTTCATGAAAGGCAGCTCAGATTTAATTATCCCCTTTTTATTGGAGTAAGGCAATGCTAATAATAAGCTACGATATTAAAGACGATAAACTGAGAACAGCCTTCTCCAAAATGATTCAATCGAACGGAGGTATCCGTTTGCAATACTCTGTTTATGAGGTTAATCACTCACAACGTTTTTTAGACGTTCTAAAAATGGAAATTGAGACCGTATTTAAAAGAGAGTTCTCTGCGGATGACAGCGTCATGATATTCGACGTAAATAATGAAAAAACTATAAAATACGGAAATGCAATACACAGAGATCAAGGATTACTCATATTCTGATGCAAACCTGAATGATAATTTTCGAATATTCTGAGCAGACATTCCCCCATAACATATTGGCTGTAAACAAGTTATGACTTCCAAGCAAAGCCATGCTCATCCGTACAGCATAAGAAATAAGTGTTCAAAAAAATGGACAAACATTGCCTTTTCGCAATAAAAAATCTATTATTTCGAAAGATAGAGCCTAAAGGCCTAAGAAAATTTCTACTCTTGTAGAT
>NZ_CAMZCS010000020.1 GCF_947305105.1 uncultured Fibrobacter sp.
GTGCCCCAGTGCGGGTGTTCGCCCTGGCGCGGGTCGGCGTGCTCGTAGCAGGCGGTGCCGTCAAAGCGGCCGAGTGCGTGCGCATCCTTGGGGAAATGCGCGGGGACCCAGTCGAGAATCACGCCGATTTCGGCCTGGTGGCACAGGTCCACGAAATGCCTGAACTGGTCGGGGGTGCCGTAGCGGCTGGTGGGGGAATAGTAGCCCGTCACCTGGTAGCCCCAGGATTCGTCGAGCGGGTGTTCGGCGAGCGGCAGGAATTCTACGTGGGTGTAGCCCATTTCTTTGAGGTAGGGGATGAGCCTTTCGGAGAGTTCGTCCCAGTTGAGGAAACGGTCGGGGTTGGCCGGGTCGCGGCGCCAGGAACCGGCGTGGACTTCGTAGATGTTCATGGGCGAGCCGAAAACCTTGGTTGCCCAGTGAGTCTTCATGTAAAGGTCGTCGCCCCATTCGTAGCCGTCGAGGTGCGTGGTGATGGAGGCGGTTGCCGGGCGGACTTCGCTGAGTTTCGCGAGCGGGTCCACTTTCACGTGGAGGTTTCCGTCGGCGCCGTGGACTTCGAAGCGGTAGAGTTCGCCTTCGCCGAGGTTCGGGATGAAGATTTCCCAGATGCCGGAACTGCCGAGCATGCGCATCTGGTGGCGACGTCCGTCCCAGCTGTTGAAACTGCCGACGACAGAAACGGCCTTGGCGTTGGGGGCCCATACGGCGAACTGCACGCCCTTGAAACCCTGGTGTTCTACGAGGTTCGCGCCGAGTTTGCGGTAGAGTTCGTAGTGCGTGCCCGTGGCGATGAGGTGCCTGTCGAATTCGGAGAGGACCGGCTGGAATGCGTACGGGTCGGTGAGCTTGTACTCGTTGCCGTCGTCCTGCTTGATGACGAGGTTGTAGAAGAAAGGCTTGAATTCGATGTCGAGGATGGCCTCGAAGAACCCGGTGTCGCCGAGCTTGACGAAATCGAACTCGATTTCGCCGTCGATGGATTCACCGCGGACGAATCTCGCTTGCGGCTGGTACGTGCGTATGGCGGTCTTGATACCCCGATCCGTCTCGAGCGGGTGGATGCCCAGCACGTCAAACGGGTCTTTGCAGTAAAAGTCCCAGATGGGGAGCATCTGCTCCCTAGTCAAGCTTGTAAAATCGGTCCATTCCATACGGCTCTCTCTCTTGTGTGTTTCTTTGTTAAAAATATAAATATATTTACATAGTATCCGAGTTTTCAAGGGAATTTCTTTGACAAAGGTATCAAGGACATACTGGCTGGTTCTCCTGCTCGCCTGCGGGATTTTTGCCGTGGACGTGTTCGTGCTGCCCGACGTGACGCCGGAACTCAAGTCCAGCGCATCCGAGTTCTTCAATAACGAGTGCAAGGGGTGTCACCGGTGGGCGCGCAAGTTCGCAGCCCCGCCCATGCGCGACAATGTGCAGCACTATGCCAGCGACCCCGCCGCGATGGTCGAATACCTTAAACACCCGACTCCGCAGCATCCGGACGAATGGCCCGCGATGGAAATTACTCCGCTGACGGAGGAGCAGGCGAAGATGATGACCGCCTGGCTTTTGTACATCCTCAAGAACCCGGACGATCCGGGGAGGCCGAAATAGGGATGGCGCCATGAAGTGGTCCCTTGTTGCCCTCGTTGCGCTTATGTGTGCCTTTTTCCTCGCGGATTTGTTGATGAACCGCGTCGCGGAACCGACGCGTCGCGGTGACGGTTCCGCCGTACCTTTTATGCACGCGATGCACGGGGATTCCATCGGGCTCTCGTGCAGCGCCTGCCATACGGGCGCTTATGCCGCTGCTAGGGCGTATCTGCCCTCCAAGGCGGAATGTATGGACTGCCACCGGTTGCCGCTTACCGAGAGCGCCGGTATCGAGGCGCTTGATTCGGCCTTGGCGAAGGCTCCGGAACATCCCTGGTCGAAGAAGTCCTCTTTGCCCGAACACGTGGTGTTCCACCACGGTGTCCACCATAGCGCCGGTGTGGCCTGTGCAGATTGCCACGGCACCGGCTATGGGGCGGACGTTTACGGGGGAGAGCGCTTTGACATGCGGACCTGCTTGGACTGCCACCGCGGAAAGACTTTCAAGGACAAGAATTTTAAGGCTGCGGTGTATTGCGCGGCGTGTCATCGGTAGGGATTATGGGAATGGATCGGCGTGAATTTATCAAGTGGTGTTCCTTGCTGGCCGTGGGCTCGATGCTCGGCGGTTGTCGCAAGCTGCCCTTTGTGGGTGATGCCGCGAAGAAGGATCTGCCCTCGCTCAAGATGTTCGAGGCCGAGGTCCGGCGTGCCATGTCGAAGCCTTCGCGAAGGATGGAACTGGTGCGCGTTCCGATGCCCGGCCGCCTGAAAACTCCGGGAGCGTCGTTAGAAAACCGATTTGGGATGGCTATTGACCTTGATGCCTGCGACGGATGCGGCAAGTGCATTTTGGCTTGCATCCAAGAAAACAACATCCCGCTAGTGACCGAAGACGAGGCCGCGAAGGGACGGTTCATGCACTGGATAGAGATGCGCGGCGGAGTGCCGTTCATGTGTGCCCATTGCGGGAATGCCCCTTGTGAACGGGCTTGCCCGACGGGGGCGGCGAACCATACGCCCGACGGCTTGAGTGCCATGATGTACAAGCGCTGCACCGGGAGCCGTTACTGTGGCGCGAACTGCCCGGAGCATGCGCGCAAGTTCAATTTTAACGATGCTGTGCAGCAGGGGCTTTCGCTGAAGTTCAACGACAAGGTACCCGTTCGCAGTAAGGGCGTCATGGAAAAATGTTCGCTCTGCTTGCACAGGTTGCAAGACGACCGCCTGGAAGTCAAGGCGGCTGGTGGTGTCTGGCGTGGTCGTGGCGTGAATACGGCTTGTGCCGAGGCCTGCCCCAAGAAAGCCATCGTATTCGGCAACTGGCTCGACCCGGATTCTCCACTCGTGAAGGTGGCGCGCCGCCGCGACTTGTACGCTCCGGCAGACCTTGCGGGCTTTGATCCCTCGATTGTCTACATGATGGGGGGTAAGTAGTGGTCCGCATCCTCTTCATCGTCTTCCTCTGCCTGCTTGCCCCGGGGCTTGTGTCCATGGGGTATTCGCTGTGGCAGGGGCCTGCGGCGTGGTCCGTGGATTCCGGCGTGTTCTGGGGCATGCCCATAAGTTTGTTTGTGTTCTGGATTGGCCTTGCCCACGCGGGAACGCTGATTTCGGCAATTTTCCTCGTTCTCGATGTCAAGATGGAACGTCGCACATCCATTCTCGCCGAACTTGCGACGCTGTGCGCGTTAGTCGTGGCGGTCATCTTCCCGTTGATGCACCTCGGTGTCATCCAGAATTTTTACATGGTTGCCCCGTACATGGAATCCCGCGGGAGCATGGCCAACGTGTGCTCCCCGCTGGTATGGGATTTCTGCTGCATTCTGGCTTACGGGCTCTTATCCGTTGTCTATCTAGTTGTCCATGTGCTTGCGGACAAGTCGGCTGTAGCGGCCTCGATTCACCGTCCCTTGGCTTGGCTCCTTTTCCCCATGGTCCTCTGGGTGCATACGATTGTGAGCCTTGATTTCGCGGCAACGTTTGTCCCGGCGTGGCGCGGTGCATTTTTCCCCATTTACTTTATCGTAGGGGCCGTGTTCTCGGGGCTTGCGATGGTGAACATCATGCTCTGTGCCGAGGGCTACCGGATGCGCCAACTGGAAAAGCTCATGCTGGTGGGCTCGTGGTTCTTGGGTGCGTTCCTGCTGTGGGACTTTGCTTTGAAGGGCAACTTGAGCGTCACGGTGCTCGTATTCGCGGTCTTGCTCCCGCAACTCATGTTCGTCTCTGTTGTTCGCGAGTCGACGTTGGGCCGTGTTTTGGTCTCGTCTTCTATCATTGTCGGGTTGCTCCTTGAACGCGTTTTCCTCGTCTTCCCGTCGGGCGTGGTGGGGTTCGGTTGGGTCGACCTAGGGTTGATTTGTTTTGGCTTCGGCCTGTTCGGTGTGATTTTCTTGGTGGCGCGTCTCAAGCTTTCCCGCGTTATTGAGGGCGAAGAAGTCTTGATGGGTGAAGTGGAAGACACCGTGCCGAAACGCCCTGCGACGGGCCGGTTCTCCTATTTTGCTCCGCTGACAACTCCCGAATTCAGAATGTTGCGGTTCCCGCTCTTGCTGGGGATTATCGCATGTACATTGTTCTTGGTTTGGGTCGTCGGTTGCTTGGAAGAGAACGGTATCGCATTCTCGGATGTGAATCTTGTTCCACTGACATGCCCCATCATTACGACCGTGGCCGGAATCGTACTTTGCCTGCGTCCGCTGGTGATGCACATCGGCAAAGTCGGCGGTGCTGTGATGGTTGCGTTGGCTGCTCTCTTGGGAGTCTTAGCTGGAATGGTTTACGGGGGTGTAACGTCGGTTCCGTCGGGTGCTGTGGTCAGCAGCACGGGGGATATGCTTGACGTTGGAACTTTGCCCGATTCTACATCCACATTGGATTCTGTGGCTGTAATCCACACGAAGGCTGTGTTCGAGGCGCGTTGCGCTGGGTGCCATGGTACCGATGGACGCCTGAACGAAAAGTTTGTCCGTGAATACTATCCGGTCCCGCAGAATTTGGACGTTTCCCGCATAGATGCCCTCGGGGAAGATTCATTGGTAAATGTTATCCTAAATGGCAGAACGAACATGAATCCCTATGCGGGGCGAATCAGCCCGCAGATGGCTCGTGGCTTGATTCGTTACATGCGACTGCTTGCGGAAACTCCCGCAGCAGACAATACTACACGGAACGAGGGAGGTGACGAATGACTCCCTTGATGTCTTCCCTTGCGTGTGTGATGGCCTTGGCCCAGGCATTTTTCCTGTGGCGCGGAAAAATGCACATTCTTAAAGAAGGTCTGTTGCTGTTTGGGTTCTTCTGCATTTCGTGTGTGTTTACTTTACTTGTAGGTTCGCCGGACGATCCGCAGATTGAACACTATCCGCTGCGCATGCTTGCTCTGTGCCTATGTTTCTCGACCACGTCGTTGCCGCGCTACCGCAGGCGTTATCTAGTAATGGCGCAGGCGTTTTGGCTCTGGGTGGAACTGTTCGGCGGCATTGCGCTTGCCTACCGTGGTATCGAATTCGCGTGGGCCCGCTCTCTGGCTATATTCCTGCTGTGTTGCTGCAGTACGCTGCTTTCCCGGATTTCGAAAGAAATGGAATTCTGCCTGATGGTATTCTGGATTGCCATCTGGATATTGTTCTAAACTTAGGTGAGTTTTTTAATTAATCATAAGAAACCCTATTTTTTTGGACGTTCCAAACGGAATTGTTCAAGTACTTGACGGAAAGTTCAAAAGTGTCTAAATTCAGTAAAGAAGAATTCGAGGCTTACCAGAAAGTGTATCACGAAAAATGGGACCATAACGTCATGGTGAAGGTTTTCGGCTTCACCATAGAAGAAATCGCTAAGCTTTAGCCTCCAATGCGTACAAATGTACGCTTTCTAGCAATTTTGTATATATTATGACATGATGGGAAATCTTTTGATAAAAAAAAGGATATTTCTGCTATGTGCAATCCTGCTTCTTTCGGGGTGTTTTTTCCCTTGTTTAAATAGAAGTTTTGGTGCGGATGAAGGGGATAGACAGACTCCGGTCATCGATAATTGGGTGGCATATTTTTGGATCCATAGTAAGGATTATTGTTCAAGATCGGATTCAGCCTCTTGTGAAGTTATGCTCGTGATAGATGGAAAGTATCTGGATGAAGATTCTTTAAAAAATGTAGCGGTACATTTTGATTCGTTATACTTGGAGTTCGGGGAACGTGTGTATAAGCGTATAAACGAAGATAGTAGCTTTAGTCATGCTGAAAAACCAATTTGGAGATATAAACACCCACCTCCTGTGCGTCATGATGCCAAATATTTTTCCATAGTTAATTCTAAATCTCGAGAAACAATGCGGTGGCCATTAATTCCCAAAGAGGTCAAGGCTGTTGACGTAACGCTTTTCGTGTCGTTTATGTATCCTAATGATGGCCATATTGAATCGGTAATGGTAAGAAAGAGACTATACGAGAGAAAAGTCTTAGTCTTTGCATCCTATGATAACTGGAAAGACCTTGAATAAGAAAACGGGGCAACCACGAAAGAGTTTTTATTGCAGTTCTCCGCGGAGCACTTCGATGTCGCCGTTGACGAGGCTCACGATATTCGTCGGGTTGATTTCGATATTGCCGCAGTCCACCATCATGTCGACGGAATGTTGGAAAGTCTTCCAGAGTTCGTCTACTTCGTAGATGTCCTCCTCGCTTAGCTTTGCTGCTGTGCTCAGGATGGGCTTGTCAAAGTGCTGGAATAGTTCTTTGAAGAAGGGGTGCGTGGGCATACGGATGCCGATTTCGGGGCGCTTGACGTCGAGCCGCCTTGCGATGTGCGGGGCCGCCGGCAAGATGAACGTGTACGGGCCCGGGACGCGGGGCTTCATGATGTTGAATGCGAAGTTGTCGATGCGGGCGTAGTCCGTCGCTGCACGGATGTCGGGGACGATGAGCGCCATGAAGAACTTCTTCATCGGCTTTTTGAGGGCATAAAGCTTGTGGATTGCCTTCGGGGATTCCGCGCTGCACCCAATGGCGTAGCCAGACTCGGTCGGGTAGAGGACAAGGGCATCGTCTTCGAGCGCTGCTGCGGCAAGCTTGACGATGCGGGCTTGCGGGTTGTCTGGATGTACTTCAAATCGCATGCTGGAAATGTAGCAAAAAGATGGTGAAAACCCTAGGGTTCGCCACTAGCACTTCGGGATGACTTGCGAGCATTCGAATGCGTTTTTGAAGTGTTCGAACTGCAATGGTCGATGGTAGGCTCTCGTGCTCAAGACATCGAAGCGGCAGGGCTGATCGAATCCTTTGGGGGCGACGTCTTTGCGCGTGTACAAAAAATGACATGCCGTCTGCCATATTTTGTATTGCTTCTTGGCGTTCACTCTCGCTGCTGGGTTCCCTTGCTGGTTGTTCCAGACTGATTTGACTTCGACGAAGACGATGGTTTCCCCTTCGCGGGCAACGATGTCGAGCTCTCCGCCGCGGTAGGCGTAGTTGCGGGCGAGGATTTCGTAGCCTTCGCGCTTCAGGTGTTCTGCAGCAAGCGTTTCGATGTAATTGCCTTTGGGCTTGTTCTGCTGCTTGCCTGTTGTTGTCCCGTTTGCGCCATATTGTGCGCTGTACGTCGAGTAGTTCATGTGTCCTCCTTTTTAAAAAGAAGGAACGTGCGGATTTCGCACGTTCCTCAATAAGATTGTCGTGAGCGCTTTGCGCCCGGTTTACATTACAGTTCCATGCCGAACAGCCGGATTTCCGAGATAGCGAAGTCGTTGCTTTCGGCTTCGAATACGTCATCGAGATAGACCTTGATTTCGCTTGTCTCTATAGCCTGAATGTTCGGGTATTGCACGCCTTTGATATTTTCAAGTTTGATTTTCTGCTTGAATCCGTTGTTTGTTTCGATGGTGAGCGTTCGTGGTTTTTTGAATATGCGGAAGCGGTCGCCGTACGGGTCATCGACGGATTTCTGGTAACCGGTTGCGATGCCGAAATGGGTGACGAGTACGGGGCTGTCAAAGAACAGCGTGAGAATCGGGTTTTGCGGTTTTTGCGGCATGGTGTAGAGCCATGCGGTGCGCAGGTCGCCGTCTTCTAAGTTCGAAAGTGGGTAACCTTTGGTCTCGTCGCCTTCCATGCTAGTTTGCTCGAAGTTGCCGAGAGCCTCCGACCATTCGAGTTGCTGCATCATGTTGCTTGGCTTGTGCGTGAACATGAGCAGCACAAGGAGGATGATGATAAGCGGGAACAGCGAGAGCGCAATGGCTGTGAGCTTGAGGCGAATCTTGTTCGCTTGCGAAGGGAATCTCGTGGCCGCGTCGGCGAATGAACGCTTGCCGAAGCGTAAAAGTGACTGCTTTTTCGGAAATGCCGATGTGGAACCGTCTTTTTGCGGGAATACCAAATCGCAGGCATCCAGAAATTCCTGCATGTCGTGGAAACGTTCGTTGAGC
Source organism: uncultured Fibrobacter sp. (assembly GCF_947305105.1). Classification (NCBI taxonomy): domain Bacteria; kingdom Pseudomonadati; phylum Fibrobacterota; class Fibrobacteria; order Fibrobacterales; family Fibrobacteraceae; genus Fibrobacter; species uncultured Fibrobacter sp. The sequence goes on from NZ_CAMZCS010000020.1 coordinate 8,012, forward strand.
TTTTTCTTGAGGCACTTGAGAATGAGTTCGGCAAGTCCCGGCGGCATGTCGGGCCGGAACTGTCGCGGGTCGGGGGGCAGTTCCTGCACGTGCTTGAGCGCGATTTCGATGGGGCGATTCCCGTTGAAGGGCAACTTGCCACATGTCATTTCGTACAAGATAACGCCCATGCTGTAAATGTCGGACTGGATGGTGACTTCGTCGCCGTGGCACTGCTCTGGGCTCATGTACTCCGGCGTTCCCATCGTCATGCCCGTCTTGGTGAGGTGTTCCTTTTCCATCTCTTGGATGTACGAGATGCCGAAATCCATGATGTACACGCGGTTGTCGTGCGTAATCATGATGTTCGAGGGTTTCACGTCGCGGTGGATGATGTTCTTGGAGTGCGCGTAGAGCAGACCTCTTGCAATCTGCTTGATGATGATTTCAATGGCTTCAAACGGGAGCTTGTTCTGCTTTTCGAGAATGTCGGCGAGCGAAATTCCCTTGACGTAGGTCATCGCGATGAACAACTGTCCGTTCTGTTCTCCGAAATCGAACACATGGACGACGTTCTGGTGGTCCATCTCCTTCATGGCCTGGGCTTCGAGGTAGAAACGCTGGATGGCTTCGTTGTCGGAGGACTTGTCCAAAACCTTGAGCGCGACTTCGCGTTTCAGCTTTTTGTCGAGCGCCTTATAGACGCAGCCCATGCCGCCCTTGCCGAGCGTGTCGAGGATGTCGTAGTTCTCGTTGAACGGACGGGGTGCTTTTCCGTCCTGTGCAGATGCTTTCATTTCGCTCTCTTAGAGTAAGTGAGAATCAGTATGGCTATAATATAAAAACCCGCGGCCAAGGCGAGTGGCGCGACGATGTTCAGGATGTCGTCTTTGCGTTCGAGAAACACGTTGAGTAGGGATGCCTGGTTGTAGCGCGACCAGATGACGGCAGAAAGAGCCCTGCCGATTTGTTGCATTTGGTCGAGAGGGACGAGTGCTCCGGCGAGTGCCACTTGTGGAATGATGAGAAGGGGGAGGAATGCGTTCGCTTGCCCAGCGTTTTTGGCGAGGGAACTCACCATGATGCCGATAGCGACCGCAGGGGCGACGGTACAAGCGAATGCAGCGGTCACGAGCGCCACGGAGGGTTGCGTTGCGAGCCGGAATGCACAACATGCGTAGGTTATGCCGATTTGCAGGAGTGCTGCGATAAAAGGGAGCCCCATCTTGGCAGAAACGACTGCGAAAATGCCGGAACCTTTGCGGAATTCACTGGCAAGAATCTTCTTTTCTTGGACAATTTCGCGGATAGAAAGCGAAAGAGCGAACCAGTTGGCACAAAGGATGAGCGCGAAGGCGGCAATCCCGAGCGGGGTCTGCTTGGAGAAAATTTGCGAAAGCAGGAACCCGATGATGACCGGCTGCAAGAGCATTGCTGCGAGCTTACCTTTGTCGCGGGCCCACTGCTTGGCAGAAAGCCCGAGCGTGTAGAAGAATGAGGCGGGGCGTTTGGTGCGCGGGAAGTAGTAATGCGAGTAGTGCGTGGCTTCGGCGCTTGAAAGTTTTGTCCCGGATTTTTCCCAGCGATCGTTTGTTTCGTCGTCCAGGTTGTTCAAAATTTCTTCGGCATCGTTTGTCTTGAAATATTGGAAAGCGCCTTGCGTGGTGCCGAAGAATCCCTGACGGCCCCTGTGCAAAAGCAGGACCTTGTTCGCGATGCGCAACGCCTCGTAGCTGTGTGTCGTGAGGATGACGGTGTGGCCGAGGAACGCGAGTTGCTTGAGGTGGTTGCAGAGAATCTTGGAGTTGTAGGGATCAAGGCCGGAAAGTGGCTCGTCGAGCAGGATAAGCCCCGGGGTTCCCATGAGTTCCTGGGCGAGGGCGGCGCGGCGGGTCTCGCCGCCGCTGAGCGTCGCGACACGGTTATCGAGTCGCGCGCTCAGCCCGAAAAGTTCTGCGAACTTTTCGAGCCGCCCTTGGGCCTTTTCTCGGAAATCCTTCTTGTCCATCGAAACGCGTCCCCCGTTTACGAGCGTCTCGCGGACGGTCAGGTCTTTGCGGAGTTCCGGGTCTTGCGGGAGTATCGCAATCCTCTGCCTTACGTCTTTATTCCTGTAGTCAATTCCGCCGATACGCACTTCCGAGCCCTTTTGTGCCCGATGCAAGCCTTCGAGCAGGCGGAGCAGTGTTGACTTCCCTTGTCCGGATTGCCCGATGATGGCGAGAATTTCACCGGCGGGTAAATCGAAGTTGATATCCTTGAGCAGTGTCTTTTTGCCGGCGCGGACTTCGAGGTCCTTCACGTGAACATCGTAGCCAACGGGCGCTTTTTGTGAATAAAGTATTCCATCCCTGTACGAGATGTCGCTCCAGGGAAAACGCACATGTTCGCCGTTCTTGAGCGTAATGCGCTTGAGCCTTTTTCCAGACTCGTCGGTGACGGAGTGGGGCAGGAGGAGTTCCCCTTTGCTGTCTGCTACGCGCACCTTCGTCTTTTCAAAACGGTTCTCGCTCTCGCCGAGAGGGACCGTTTCCCAATTTTCCGAGAGTTGTGCTTGCAACGGGATATCGTTCAGTTCCAGCACGATGAGCGAAAGACGCCCGTCCTTCATGATGGCGCGGAGCTGGTGCGGCCCGATGTGGATGACGTCGCCGTCGTTGATTTCGGCCTCGTCAATCGGGGCGTCGTTCAGTTCGGTGATGCTATTCTGCGTGAGGTTCTTGAGGAACCATTTGCCTTCGCAGTATTCAATGACGGCATGCTGGCGCGAGACGAGCATATCCTGGATGCACAGGGAATTTTCCTGCTTGCGCCCGATGGTGAACGGGACTTCCGGATCCGGGTATGCAATCTGGAACGCTTCGGTCATGTGCGCTCCGTGCTATTTCAGGGATTGCAGTCCGCGTTTGAATCTTTCGCAAGCCTGTTGCAGTGTGCTGTCGCTAGCCGCATAGGAGAAACGGACACAGTTGTCGTCGCCGAATGCTGCGCCGGGCACGATGGCGAGCCCCTCGGATTCGAGGAGATAGGAGCAGAGTTCGACGGAACCGCCGATAACCTTGCCACTCGCTGTGGACTTGCCGTAGAACGCGCTCACGGGGGCGAACAGGTAGAATGCGCCCTCCGGGGGGCGTACCGGTTCGGGCACGATTTCGCTGACCTGAGAGACCATGTAGTCCCTGCGGCGCTTGAAGGCGGCGAGCATTTCGTTTACGTGGCTCTTGTTCATCTGCAGTGCGCCTAGTGCCGCGTACTGCGCGACGTTGCTCGGATGGTGCGTCGCCTGTCCTTGGATTTTTCCGATAATCTTCGCGATGGGGGCGGGTGCCGCGTCGTAGCCAATGCGCCAGCCGGTCATGCAGTGCGACTTGGAAAAACCGTTCACGACGATGGTGCGTTCCGGCATGCCGGGGAATGCGGCGGCGGAGCAAAATTCTGTGTTGTAGACAAAGTATTCGTACACTTCGTCCGAGATGCAGTAGATGTCTTTTTCAACGATGACTTCGGCGAGCCCAGCCAGTTCCTGCTTTGTGTACGTGGCTCCGGTCGGGTTACACGGATTGTTCAGGATGATGGCCTTGGTCTTGCCGGTGCAGGCGTTGCGCAGGGCCTCGGGACTGAGTTTGAACCCGCTTTCGATAGTCGTGTTTACGATGACGGGGGTACCACCGAGCCATTTGACAAGTTCGGGGTAGGTGACCCAGTAAGGGGAGGGAATGATGATTTCGTCGCCTGGGTTGATGAGTGCTGCGAGCGCGTTGAATATGGCGTGCTTTGCACCGCTAGTCATGATGATTTGCGACGGTTCGTATTCAATGGCGTTTTCGGTGCGGAGCTTGTTTGCCACGGCTTCGCGGACTTCGAGAATGCCCACGGGGGCGGTATAGCGTGTCTTGCCGTCGTTTATGGCCTTGCATGCGGCTTCGCGGATAGGTTCCGGTGTCGGGAAGTCCGGTTCCCCGGCACCTAGGCTTACGACGTCCTTGCCATCGGCGATCATTTGTTTTGCCATCGTGTCGATGGCGACGGTGAGGGAGGCGGCTATGTTTTGCGTTCTAGTGGAAATGGGCTTTGTCATAAATCTTTTTTTTCTTGCGAATTCTGTAATTGTCAAGTGCTCCGGCAATTAGCGGGAATATGGTGAGCTGGGCTGCGAAAATGCAGAGAAGCCCGATAAGCGAGAGAACTCCAATGCTCCGGAGCCCTGGGTGCGAAGAGATGAGAAGCCCGTAGGTTCCCACGAGGCATGCCATCTGAGAAATCACGATTCCTGTGAACTTGCGCTGGAGTACGATAAGTGCAGTGCCGCCTTGTTTCTCGTAGAATGAGGCCCAGAGTTGCAGTGAACCGTCGACGCTTGCGCCGATGAGGAACACGAAGGCGATGGCGCTGTATATGGAAATCTCGATGTTCAAGAACTTGAGGGCAATGAGAAGCCAGCTCATGGCAAAGCATGAGGGGAGGACCGTGAATGTCGCTCGGCTTAAGTTGTTGTAGAATACCAGGAGCAAGAAGCACACGATGATGCTGCCGAAGATAATGGACTTGTACAGGTTTGGGAAAATCTTGTCTAAAATCGTCGCTCGGAGAATCGGCGTGCCGCTCATTTTCAGGGAACCATCGATGACACCATCAAAATTCTTGAGGTCCTTTACAAGACGGCGGCATTCCAGGCCGTTGTTGGGGTCGATGTTGGGGAAGATGAATGCGAATACGCCAAGGTTCCCTTCGGTGTCGCTGAATTTCTGACGCAGAGCTTGCGTGAATTCTGTCTCTTCAAAGGATTGTACGTTGAGGCTTTGGACTATGCGCTGGATTGTCGTCTTTTCTGATGGAGCGAGATTCTCGATGACGATGTTGTCCGAAATCATCGATTCCAGCTTTTCCAATTTTTTCCGCTTTTCGGGTTGCAAAGTCGGAGAAATCTGTGAAAGGGTGAGAATCTTGTCGATGGTTTTTGCGAGGCCCTTTTTCTTGAGCCGTTGGAAATTGTTTACCAGCGAGTCGCCTGCTATGGCGTTGGGGAGCTGTACGATGATGGGGTCGTACTGCGGGAATTCTGTCTGCGTGACGAGTGAATCGGCTATGGATTTCTTGTGTTGCAGTTCGGTCCGGCTGAAATCGTAGAACACGCGAAGGCTTGTCCCGCCAAAGAACAGCGCGACAAGGCTTACGACGATGACGGCGATGAGCATGATGGAGTTTGTCTTGAACGACACCAACGTGAAGCGGTACTTGTATTTGAAATTGAATTTTGGAATTTTGAAGGGACGTTTTTTCTGGAGCAAACGGAGAAGTGTAGCGACGAGCGTGGAGCAGATTCCCCAGTTCAAGAGGCTTCCGATGGCTCCTAGTACACCGAGTTCTTTGATTCCCGCCAGCGGGATAAACGAGAGCCCTGCAAAAATCAGTGCCATCATCAGTGCCGATGCCGCAGTGGAAGGGCCAATTCCGAGGATGGCGCTCTCAATGCAGAGATCAGGACTCAGGTTGTGGGCGCGTTCCTTGAAATAACGGGTGAGGATGTGCGTGATGGTTTGACTGGCAAGCCCAGGCAGGAACAGCACGAGCGCGAGCGAGAACAAGTTGATTCGGCCGTAGAGAATCTGGGCGATGGAGAGTACGAATAGTAGCGGAATGGCGATGGGGATTGCCGAGACGAGAATTAATTGCGGTTGCTTGCGGAAATTGATGATAAGGAGAATCAGGATGAGAACCGCCATGATCTTGCCCGCATTCTTTGCTTCGGGAAGAATGGCTCGCCCGGTTTGGATGACATCGTAGACCTTGCCCGTGTAGTACACGTCAATTCCCTTTGAACCCACCGTGTTCCCGATGCAGCGTTTGACTGTGGAAACAAGTTCGCGGCTGGCATAGAGATCCGCTATTGAATGGGTCGGGTAAATGTCGATGATGCGTATGGTTCCGTCGCTGTTGGAATGGCTGCGCTTGAGTTTGTCAAAGTATTTTTGTTCGATGTCTTCCAAGTGGAAGTTTGCGAATGCGCTTGCTGCTGTGTCGCCTTGTACTTGGGAACTGTCCTGGGCTACAGATTGTGCGTGGTTGGAGTCCGATAGATCAACGAAAAGAGGGTTGTACTTGAGTATGTGGGTGCTACGCAGCGTCTCGACCCGGTTGATAATCGTGTCGAGGTCGTCGTTGTTGATGTAGAAGAACTTGTATTTCTCGTAGAAGTTAATGTCTGTCTCGAACTCGACAAAATGGATGAGATCCTTGTACGTCATGAGCTGGTTCGCGACGTTCTTTGCCAAGGTGTAGTTGGCGAGGCTATCTGCTGACTGGAGTACGACCGTAAGGCTCCCGAGCCCGCCGAAAGACTTCTCGATAGATTCAAGGTCTTGGCTAACCGTGTCTTCCTTTTCCAAGATGTCCTGGAGCTGCAATTCCCATCTCAAGTTCGAGATGAAATACGGGCAGATACAAAGGAAAAGAATCGTTAATGCTATGACGGCTTTGGGAAATCTCGATAGATGTCGAATAGTTTTTGCGAGAAAAGAAAACATCGATAATAATATAATTATAAATTGTATCGGAAATGTTTTGTTTTTTTGGCAAATTTGACTTCTTGCGCATGTTGAAGATGGGCCCCTTGGTTCTCTCGCTGGCGGTATATGCTGCTATGCCCGTTTTTGCCGAAGAAGCCGATAAAACGGAAAATGTGGCGGCGGACTCAACAGACGATTCTAACCCGCTCTCTTGGTTCTTTGACAACATGGTCCAGCCAGTTTTCAATGCGGCGATTTGGCCTGTATCTCAGCCGTTACATTACGCATTTGATAATGGTGTCTTTGAAACGTTCCAGGACCTCATTACGTTTGGTGAAAACCGCAATATCTTTATTTATCCCGCATTCAATTTTAGACCGGGTTCGTCGACGCTAATCGGGTTCAACTATCGCCATCGCAACGTAATCCTGGGTCAAGATTACTATGTCCTTAGTTCAAATTTTTACGCCAACGGGGATATCTCTTTTGATACGCACTACAGCAAGAGCGGTATATGGGGGACGCCGCTTTCTTGGGAGGTGAAATATGCGCTGGAATTGAATCGCGATGCCAAGTTTACGAGGCCCAGTTCGTGGGACCCTTATGTGCAGCCAGACTCCACTTACAAGATTGATGGAAATATCGGCTTCCCCTTGAATTCGTCTAGAACGCTTTCCATGCGTTTTAATTTTGGGTATAGGTATATTGACGCAAGTGTTCCTAATATTGCCGAAGACACAATCTATGTCGGGGATGATTTCTGGATTCAGGACAGGGGCCTTTACCAGAAGCATGGTCAATATCCGCTAGGCTTGTCGTTTACTTTTAACAACCTGGATTTCCCTTATGTTCCATCTAGGGGCTTCCGAATCCTTTTGAGTGGCAATTACAATATTGTTAAAAAATATAGTGGAGTTCGTTATCGTTCACTTGGTCTAGAAGGGGACTACGAAGACGAAGTTATGGAAGATAACGGAGCAAATCATGACTACATCAATGGTGAATTCGTAATACAACGTTATTTCTATTTGGGCAAGGCTCGGCAGTACGTGATGTCGGCAAGTGAAGGGCGCCAGAACAGGAAGTTCTACACGGACTTTTCGTTAGACGAGGCGGCGCGCGTATGGAACCCTGAAAACATGAAGGAAAACCTGTTTGAACGCCGTGTGATTGCGCTGCAGTACAGGCTTCTTACCATCCATGAGATGGAGGAAGGCAATGCTCCGTTTAATGCGTATCCGGTCCTGAACGCCCGCTATCCGTTGCGTGGCTACGGAGCCTTCCTTATGTCGAAAAATATAATGGGCCTAAGTGCGGAATATCGCTGGCCTGTAGATCGCTATGTGGATGGCGTTATCTTTGACGAGTATGTTCTTTATTCCGAAGAGATTGACGATTGGTCTTTTGGAAGGTTCTTGAATTCTTGGGGCTTCGGTGTTCGCGTGCGGCGGCCGGACATGTATTTCTTCCGAATCCAGTTCGGGTTCCACGGACTCCAAGGAATCCAGATGGTGATGACTGTCGCTCCGGAATTCAGATAGATTATCTAGGCTAAAAATTTGGGTAGCCGTCCTTGAGGGACTCGTCGTAATGGGCGCGTTCGCCGCCGATGAATTTCGGGCGCGTGCGCGCTGCAATCAGGATTGCCTTGCCGATATGCGTTAGCTGCATGTGAACAGGTACCGCGACTTCTTTCAGGTGCATGCCGATGAGTGTACCGCCGATATCTAATCCGGCGTCTGCCTTGATATGTTCAATGGCGACAGGTTGTTCAAAAGCGCTATAGCAGGCGGTGGCGAACGAGCCGCCGGCCTTGGGTTGCGGTACCACGTTCACGATTTCGGCGTTCGGTACGGCCTTGTGCTCGACGATGATGGCTCGGTTCAAGTGCTCGCAGCACTGCGCCGCGATGTAGATGCCGAGCGGCTTGAAAACGGACTGCAAACCTTCGAAAATGGCCTTGCCGACTTCGGGCACGGAGTGGCTGCCGATGTCGTTTCCGAGCGTGGAACTCGTGCTGCAACCGATGACTACGATATTGCCCGCCGTAAGGCGCGCCTTTTCCACAAGTTCCTTAGCGGCGTTCATCGCGTCGTTACGAATCTGTTCGACAACGTTCTTGTCGTCTATTTCGTATGTAATGCCTGCCAACTTTCTACTGCCTACCGTCTACTGTCTACTGTCTACTGTCTACTGCGGCGAAGCCGTGTACCTTTGTAACCTTCGTTCCAACATGTGTAATCGTTCGTTCCAACCAGGTTTGCACCCTTCGTTTGCAACTTTGTTTTCAACGTCATCCCGAACCATCGTTGCCAGCTCGTTGCAAAAAGAAGGCCCCTTTGGTTCTAACAATCGCTTCAAACCCTGTTGTAATCTGGGCTAGAGCCTGGTTGCAAACCTTGTTTCAAACCCTGTTTCAAACCCGTTGCAAACAAAAAAAACACCGAGATTGACTCTCGGTGTTCGCAAACTTGGTTTGGAACCGTGGTTCACACAAAGTGGAACGGGCGGTGCAAAGTTACATAGAGAGTTTTCTTTCGAAGCTCAATATACCTTTTTGACGAAACTTAAGCAAGTAGAAAACTCACAAAAATATTGGTTTATGATGTAAAATTGAGAAAACCCTTCCCAACAGGGACATCCACATGGATATTGCCGCTGGGGTAGATTTTGGTTGATTCAACGCTTTAGAACGACTGCCTTATCCACACGTGGACCGTCCTTGATGATTCGTACGGCAGTGTTTTTTTTTGCGATGGGATTTTTTTTGTTGGTCTTCAAACCGTTTTCTGGTCTCGTCCTCAATCAACTGCATCATCTCTGGGAATAGTTTTTCTGCATATATTTCGGCGATGTGTTCGAGTTTGATTACTTCTTCTTTAGCAGCATCATCCATCTCCAAATTCCAATAATTCTCTGCGTAGCAGCAATATTCATAAGTCCATGAATGAACGATTCCATCACGGATTGCATCTTCAAGGGTGGATTCATTTACGTCTTTAACACCTTCAATCATATCCTTGACTGTTTCAACAAAAATTCGTGGGTTATCGCATTGTTCGAGCGTTGGGTAGCCTGCACAATTTAGGATTGCATTTCTTTTGGTTCCCGTTGCTGAAATTGGTCCGAATTGTGCTTCGCATAGTACGTCGCTTATGAGTCCATCGCAAGCATCTTCGTCGGATAGTATTTTGATGATTTTTTTCTTCACGTCATTGACAACGGCTATTTTCTGGAGGTCGATATCGTGGCTAAATTCTTCTGAATAGGTTTCGGCGATGTGTTCTATTTTTTCTTGGTTTTTCATAGTTTTTTCCTTTTGTTTTTTGGTTCACTAGGTTTATTCTGGTTGGTGAATAGACCCAACCTTTTTAATTTTCGTTGGCCTTGAGAGTTTGGCGTCTAATTCGATAGGCTTATAGACATCCGTTCGATATCCTTGATATCCTTTTAAGTAGGTGTTCACTCTGGCTTCGAATTGTAAGATGTCACCCTGTTTAAGATTGGCCTGGCAAAATCCTTTTGTTAGATTAAACCATAGATGGTCTGTAATTTTATCGCCATCGGTATCACGTATGTCGGTTAACAACACTGTTGTTTCCGTTCGCCCTTTCCAGCCACGTTTCATGCCGAAACGTTCAAAGACACCTTTAAAAGTGAGGCGTTCTTCAGAGCCAATGTTCATTAGTTCAGTTCTCATATTTTATATCCTTTTTTGTGTGTTTGGGTAAGAGTCCCCTATAGGGCTATCTTGTGGACAGTCCTTGGTTGAGCCCTTGTGGGGCGCTTTTTGATTGATGTACAGTCCTAGGTCACAAAGACCTCGTGTGGAATAAGGCCATCATAGGCCATTCCTTCCATACGGGAGAAGATGTTGCGGAAGCGTTTTTCAAGATTGTTCTTTGCGGTTTCTCCTTTAGTTGATAACAGTTTTCTGGTCAAGTTCCTGAGCATATTTGATGGCTTCATATTCACTGAGAGATACACCCCATGTTACAAGTATTTCCTCCATAGGTATACGGAGCCATGACTGTAAAGAGTCTACGAGCGCACGGTGTTTCCATGCGTCATGTATGTCACACCATGTATTGTCTTTCTGCATGTAACGGTATGCATGGCGGAAGAAACCGCACGTTTCGCATTCTGGACGCTTCCATTCCTTGATTGTCTCGAATGCTCCGTAAAGAATTGATTCAAGGGAATCGCCTTTGTCAATTAAATCAGGGTCATTCTCGGAAAGTGCTTCGATGTTTACATGTTCACGCCAGTACTTGTCATGTTCAGCATCATAGAAGAGGACGCCAAGAACCCTGATTTCCTTTACCGCCGAGAAAAAGTTATCCATCGTTAGACTTCTTGCTGCTTCCTCTATTTCTTTTTCTGTAATTTTTCTTTTCATGGTTTGCTCCTTTTTAATTTAAGTCTCACGGTTCTCATGTTCAGATTCCCATTTTTCGTACTTTTTTTGATTGGTTATTCTATAATTGTTGTTGACATGCATTGTCAATGACAAATTTTTGCCTGAATAAAGACGACTTGGGCTGGCCTTGTCGTCTATTTCAATCGACTATAGGTTTTAACAATTAAATGCTAACATAACTCAATATTGAACCCCTGAGATTTGATTTCATTCACGGTTTCGAGAACGAGTCCATACTCTTCACGAGCATTACCTACGAAACCTTTTTTTATGCCGATATCTAAGGCGATGCTGGTATTTTTCGTTTTACCTAGTCCATGGATAATAAAATCGTATTTATGGTGGTCTTTCCGTTCGTTCATTCCCAGACGCCGAACAAATAGTTGATGCTTGTCAACAATATCCTTGATTGTGCTGTATTGAGAGGTTAGAACATCGTCCACGTCCATTTGGGAGAATTGCTCTTGAATCCACTCAGACAAGCCCCTGGTCATCTGGATGTATTCTAGCTGTGGACGTAGTTCAGGCGGCAAACTGAAGGAACAGGTGATAGCAATGCGTCTTCTTGGTTTAGTAGTCTTTCCCATTGTATGTAACCTCAAGCGATAACTATAATATAACAAATTTTGTCAATGACAACAAGTGGTTTTGACAAAAAAGTTGTTTTTTTTTCAAAATGCCCCCAAATGACATCCATGAGGGGGTTATTACCCAAAGCGAGTGGTTTTTCGTACGTATGGCGGAAATACAGTAGTTAAAACCTGTTTTGGGTCTCTGGAGGGGTCGTTTTCCCTCCATGTCGCCTTAGCTAGTGTGTGTAGCTTCTTACGCCTTGCTAGGCGCCTTTTGCGGGGGTTTCATCAGCAAAGGGACCTTACACATGTTTCGCCTTGTTCTGGGCCTATGGGCTTGTTTTTGGGCGATTCCGGCCTTCCTCCATAAACCGTTGAAAACGGCTTTTGAAATTCTCCATTTTGCATTTGCAGCCTTGAAACATTCTTCTTTGGTAGAAGAATCGGAACTGCATAGCTGCTCAAATTCGCTGATGTTTATATCCCAATTCGGGACGATTCGTTTGTCCATTCTCATCAGTGAGGTAGATAGCGCCTTGGTCATTTCTTCCGTTGTGGCGACAAAGAGCCAATGATAAACTTTTTGGGCTATCCAGGTAAAGTCCATTGGGTTTCGCTCATCAGCTCCAGAAAGCTCCGTTGTCCTTTGGACAATCCAGTTGACTTGCCTGATGATTCCGTCATAGGATAGCGTAGAATCTGTGTCTAAATCAATGTCGAAATAGGTTGCCAATGCACGGGCGTTGTAGCACAGAGCTATGATTTGAAGGTCAACTCTCTTGTGCCTTGCCCCAACCTTGATTGGTCTTTGCAAGTTTTGATTCAGGTAAATGTTGCCCCAGTGGGCTATTGGGTAACTTGCTTCCCGAGGCAAATTCCTTTTATCTACGATTTCCATAAGAATCCTTGATGAGGACATCAGAATAAAAGGGGCGTCAGAATACTTTTCCCGTTTACTAAACCATGTTTTGAAGTCAGCTGTATCTTGCTGCTGTTTAATATGTGTGAGGGGGGAGGGAGGAGGGAGTTCGGCATCCACAGGGGGATTATAGGGAGGATTTACTTGCGGGTTCGCTTTGGGGTTGTCGTAGTTTTCTTCTAGGGAAATTTCTGCTATATCTTGCTGCTGTTTAATATGTGTGAGGGGGGGCTTGGGGAAGGAGAGGAGAGGCTCGACGGTTACGCATTCAGCTAATCCCTTGAAAATGGAGGGGAAATCGTTCAATGTGTACACAAGGCCGATTTCTCTTTCTGCCTGGTATGCGAGGTGAAAGCGTTCGGGGTATTTGTCTAGAAGGGCTGAGTTAAGGACCGAAAACGTTTTCTGCGTCACGTAGGCGGCCTGGGGGTCCCAGGCGGTTTCAAGGGCGTATTTATCATCGTATGTTAGGGGGAGACCCTCCTCCAGTTTCTTTCTTGCTTCTTTGGCTGTGTTTATAACCTCGTGGCCAAATATGTAGCCTGTCTCTTCGGTGACTTTTTGTCTCAAGGTTTCGTTGTCGTAGTTGAAAGGGGCTGTTTTTAGGAATACATGGAACTTAGTCTTGCCGTTGATGTCTTCCGCCACAAATCGCCCGATGTTGTCGCCAAATTCTTCGATATACTCCTCTTCATAATAAAAAACAGTTTCATTAGAGGATGATTCAATGACGAAACATGTATTCGCATTGTCATAATCGCATTTCTTGAGTTCAGCGCCCGTTTGAATGCCCAAATCATCGAAATCTACAAGAATAAAGTTTGATGGGTGGTAGTTTTCACCAGTTTCTTCATTCCTATACCACCATCTGTTCCTCATCCAGGTCAGACCGTAATCAGAAAGAAGTAACATAAGCTCAAAGAATCGATAAACGTTCCCCTTGAAGTGGACCTTGTAAATCTTTGAAGAACCGTTCTTCTTTAACTTAGGAGTATGCGAAATGAATCTGTTCACGTACTTGTGGAACTTGCCATCCTTGTCAGTGTAGCCCTTCTGGAACTTTGTGAACTTTTTTGTGGGGCAAGCATTGAAAACGATGAGTTCTTCCTCGAAAACGGGGATAGGTGGAGGAGGTGGGGGGCAGTAGTTGAGGTCAAGGTGCTGGGTCATGTTTTGGTTCATATTCATAGTAAACATCCTTCCGAAAAGCATTCGGAGTTATATCCCCCCATGGGAGTTCCCGACTTCCATGAGGGGTCTTGTTTTTCCCAATAAAAGTACGCTTTTTGAAGGCTACTCTAACATTTTTTTTTTAGAAGCCCTGTTTTGATGCAAAAAAGTTGCCGTAAAGGCTCTTAAACCCCTGTTTTCGACCTCCAAAAGAAGAAAAAGGGAAGGTCTGGCCTATCCTTTCATTTCGACGGGAACGGCTGCGATTGCTTGCGAATTGCAGAGTCTGTCAAGGGAGGCGCCTGGGTAAAGAAGTCTAGGCATTCGTTTGTTCCTACGAGCAGAACAGATATGCAGCTTGTATTTATCAGTTGTAAAATCATCTGATAAAGCAATTTTCCTGACTTGCTTTCCACAATAAATTGTATTTCATCTATGATAAGAGTCCCCACATACAAATGGCAAATTTGGCAAACCATCCCAAGTATTTGCTGCGAGTTCATCTTGCTTTTTTCGCTACGTTCGTAGTAGTGTGTTTCCAGGATTTCGTCGATGCTAATGAGAATTTGGCATAGTAGGCCTTTATAGCTACAGTCGAATGGGCAAGATACCATCAGGACGGGGATTATCCTGTGAATGTTGTCGTCACTTTCGATGACTGGTCCAAGTAATTTGGTGGCGTATTGAATGGCCGAAGTTTTCCCAATTCCGCTGGAGCCAATGACCGTGCTGCTTGTGGCGCCTGTAATAACTCCCTGAAATTCACCACCGTGCGCCCACTTGTACGTGGCGTTTCTTTGCTTGATGGAATCGATGGACCCTTTTTGCTGGAGCGACATTGAGACCATCATATAGAGTTTCTGATAGATTTCAAAGGTCATTGAAGAGGGTATAAAGACCTTATAGATGTCTGTAAGCTTTAGCAGGCGTTCGCTTGCGGACATGCTTTTTATTGCAGCTCGGTCATAATGGGGGAGCCTGGTAAGGGCTAGACTTAAATCATCCCCAAGCAAAAGCTTTGGTAGCTTTGAGCTAATGTTAGTTGTCATTCTTTGCCTCCGTGATGATGTCTTTATGGGTTTCGTATTTCTCGATTCGTCGGTTTTCCCCGATGGCTTTGAGACATTTTTTAGGCTTTATGGCGCCCTGTTCGACGATTGTCTGGATGTGGGAGATTAGGTTGATTCGGCCTTGCATGGATTCTTCGTAAAAATGTTTGACATGCTCCTTTTGTGCTGTTTTTGCTTGGTTCACGCTGTCTAGCTTGGCCCCGTCAAATTGTGTGTCGATAAGTTCAAACCGTCTGAAATTCTCATCGACTAGGTACACATAGGTGACATTATCGGGATTAAAAGCGACATTGACTTTGTTACCCTTGAGGAAACGTTCTACAAATCCATCTGAACCGTAACGGAGGCCGTTCACAATTAAACCTTTTCGGGTGAAATGCCCCGTAGTTCTAGGCAACAGGAGCGCTGTGATGGTCTCGGGTGATGCAAAGATGAGATTCCCTAATCCATGTTTCTTTTGAAATCCCCAAATGCTGGCAGAGTACGGAGGCGTTTTCTCATCAAGCATTTGGGCTGTATAGGGGAAATTTTTGAGGACTCTTTTGGTGTTATGGAAAATGATTGCATGGATGATGATGGTCTCAAAATCATGCAATGAGATACAGGCGTCTTTCCTGTAATCGTGACCACCACGTTTTTGAAAATCTGATTCGATGACGCCTTTTCCCTTCAAATAGGGCTTATAGGCATTCTGAATCAAGTCAAAGAATTTTTCGACACGCCCCTTGAGTTCTGGACGAAATGGTGGAAGGTTTATGATTGTTACCCCCAGTTCTGCCAGCTGTTCAAAATTAAAGCTTGCATATTCTGAGCCCCTATCTGTTACCATGATGGAGGGCAATTCCTTGCAGGGCCAGTCTTCGTCCTTTATCTCGATTCCGAAAGCTTTACAGAGTTCAGTCTTGTCTGCGATGATATTCAAAATCAATTCCCGAACACTGTACATTCCTCCCTCCCAACCAAGATAATAGCCGCAACAAAGCCCGCTGTAGCCGTCAATGCAGGCTGTGAGAATCGGCCTTCCTATGACAATCCCTTGGCTATTGCATAAGTAAATGTCGCATATAGTGGAATCCAGCATTCCCGTTCCGATACACGGAGCAAATTCCTGAACGCCACTTCCAAGCAAAGGTCTATGGTTCATTTGATAGTCTTTTAGACCGCCTCTGCTGATGAGCTCCGTTTGGATTTTTCGGTTTCTATAAAAGAAGTAGCGAAATTGGTGAATCGAAGGCCTGTCGGCCTTTATTTGACCGTCGGGTTCACAGTATCGTTCCTTAATTAGGGAATAATACGTATCAGTTAGACTTTTACCATGTCTGGTGTAGAAAAACTTGTTTAATGCCCAGCGGAAGTTCTTTTGGTCTGGGGTAAGTTCTTTTTGTTGTGCCTTTTTTGGGGCTAGGATTGCCTTGTTCTGGAATGCGAGGTATCTGTAGAGCCATTTCTTGACTCCACGGATACTGTAACCGTTAAGTTTGGCTATCTGTCGAAGCATGGAACAGCGTTCCTGAGAGTCGCCTATTATTGGGATTATTCCGCTTATGAGTGTATATCTTTTGTTTGTTTCTGCCAGTTCCTTTTCATTTAAGTCTGTTCTTAGCTCAATTTTTGCTCTGGCTTGGAGTTCGTCTTCAGTTATTTGTTTGGCGCCTTCGAATTGCTCTTTTAGAATGAACATGGGATTGCATTGACGAATACAGTTGATAACCAATAGACCGTTGTTATCATCGTTTTCTAGGATACGGTAAATTGTGCCGTTTTTATCCCATAGAGAATTTGTGCTATACATTAGGTTTCTCCTGGTTGGTTACGATGCCCCAGTTGGAGATACCCCTTTTATTCCAAAATTCCCTAGATGCATCGAGCAAGGCAATGGTCATTGGTTTAGCCAGGAATTTTCTCTCGACACATTCCCTGACAAGGAATGAACCATCTTTGCATTTGCATAAGAAATCGCTGGTGTAGGCGCCTACACTAAGTCCATCAAGGGGGACGTTGCACTGGATGGTTTCTATTGAGTCCGTCTTTTGCAAGATGTCCAGGTAGACTGATTGGAGCTTGCTATATAGGCGGCACACAGAAGCTGCCTTAGTCACACTCCGTTTCTCACATTTACATTTGGGGTCTTTGCGCATCATAGAGAGATTTTCCTTGTTTCCCAGTTTCCCGAAAAAGGCATGGTTTTTCCCGATTTCGGGAAAATTTTGCGGAATTCGGGCCGAAATTCGGGAAACCGATAAGTGGTCTTTGCAGAAAACCCTTGAAATTTGCTCAAAAAAGCCATTCCCGAAATCCCGAAAATGGGGTGAGCTGATTTCCTCTATGTACCTTTGTAACCTTCGTTCCAACATGTGTAATCGTTCGTTCCAACCAGGTTTGCACCCTTCGTTTGCAACTTTGTTTTCAACGTCATCCCGAACCATCGTTGCCAGCTCGTTGCAAAAAGAAGGCCCCTTTGGTTCTAACAATCGCTTCAAACCCTGTTGTAATCTGGGCTAGAGCCTGGTTGCAAACCTTGTTTCAAACCCTGTTTCAAACCCGTTGCAAACAAAAAAAACACCGAGATTGACTCTCGGTGTTCGCAAACTTGGTTTGGAACCGTGGTTCACACAAAGTGGAACGGGCGGTGCAAAGTTACAAGCCGCTTATTCCCACTCGATGGTTCCGGGCGGCTTGTGCGTCACGTCGTACCACAGGCTGCCAGCACCTTCGGCTTCGAACTTGCGCCAGAGACCGGCGAGCAATCCCTGATCGATTTCGGCGAAGTTTGCGGTCATGGCTTCGGTGGAGTTCACCGGGCGCATCACGATGCAGGGCTTGTTTGCTGTGCGGAGCGGGACGAGCACGACCGGCATCTGCCAAATTTTTTCGTACAGGTCGTTGGCCTGCAGGAATTCGGTGCAGATGTTGTCGAACTTGCGGAGCGTATCGAAGTTTTCGCGGGTGGCGAACTGTTCCACGAGTTTCGGATCTTCGTCGGCGACGCTGCCAATCTGGTAAATCACGCGGTTGATGGCCTTGAAGCGGTTGGCGAGTTCTGTCGAGAACTTTTCGCAATCCTTCCAGGAGAGGCCCGGAGTGGTAATGAGGAACGGCTGTGCGTAAGTACGGCCATCGCCCTGCACGCCCACGCTCTTGATGGGGAGCAGGCGGCCTGCAATGTTGTTCGCCTTCAGGTAGTCGGCGAGGGACTGACCGGCGGTATCCTTCACGTCTTCAAACTTCACCATGTCGCTGGCGAGCACGCCATCGCTGCAGAGCAGGCGTACGCCGAGGCCCGGACCCGGGAACGGGTGGCGCCACACGAGGTTGTGCGGGATGCCGAGTTCTTCGCCCAATGCGCGGACTTCGTCCTTGTACAGGTCGGCGAGCGGTTCGAGCACGAGGCCCTTTTCCATGAGGTCCAAAACTTCTTGAACGCGGTTGTGGTGCGTCTTGATTTTGTCGGCGTTCTTGGTGCCGCCGCTTTCGATGGTGTCGGGGTAGATGGTGCCTTGCGCCATCATCCACTGGTTCGGATCGAGGTTGAGCTTCGCCATTTCCTCGTCCTTCACCGTCAGGAATTCCTTGCCGATGATGCCGCGCTTGGTTTCCGGCGCAGTCATGCCCTTGAGCTTCGCGAGGAAGTGCTCGCTTGCGTCACGCACCTTCAAGTTGTTCATGCCTTCCTTCGTGAGGAAATCCATAATCTTCTGGGATTCGCCGAGGCGCATCATGCCGTTGTCCACGTGCAGGCCGAGGACCTTTTCCGGTCCGAGTACGCGGTTCAGGAGCACGAATGCCACGGTAGAGTCCACGCCGCCGGAGACGAGCAGGAACACCTTGCGGTCCTTGACCTGGTCCTTGATGCGCTGCGTGATGAGCGGCAGGTAGCTCTTCATGTTCCAGGTCTTCTTCGCGCCGGTGAAGTCGATGAAGTTTTCGAGCAACTTCATGCCGAACTTGCTGTGCGTGACTTCGGGGTGGAACTGGATACCGAAAATCTGGCGTTCGGGCTTGTCACTGTCGAAGGCGACGGCCGCGATTTCGCAGTCCTTGGTGCTGGCCACAATCTTGTAGCCCTCGGGGAGCTTCGTGACTTGGTCGCCGTGGCTCATCCACATGGGGGAGGCCTTCGGGAGGTCCTTCAAAATCGGGCACTTTTCGTCGCCCACAATCAGGTCGGCGATGCCGTATTCCTTGACCTTGCCCGGTTCCACGTGACCGCCCAGCTGCTGGGCAATGAGCTGGTGTCCGTAGCAGATGCCGAGTTTCGGCACCGGGAGGTTCAAAATTTCGGGATTGTATTCCGGGGCGTCCGCGGCGTACACGCTGGAGGGGCCGCCACTGTAAATGATTCCCTTCACGCCTTCCAGTTCGCTGACGGGAGCGGCGGGGGAGTGGATTTCGGTAAACACGCCCAGGCGGCGCACGCGGTTAGCAATCAGGTGGGCGTACTGCCCGCCAAAGTCCAAAACTGCAATCGTATCAACGTTCTTCATATTCGCTTTCTCGTGAAAAACGGAATTTTTAAACTGTCATTCCCGGCTTGGCCGGGAATCTCCTTTCCCGAACAAAGATAGAAATTTACTCGGCAGCGCTCATTTCGCGAGCAAGCTCGATAAGTGTCTGCACGCCGAATCCGGTCGCACCGTATTCGGTGTATTTCCACTTCTTGTCGACGAAGGCGGTTCCCGCGATGTCCCAGTGGGCCCAGGCGGTGTCTTCGGGTACGAATTCCTGCAAGAAGAGGGCGGCGGAGATGGCTCCCGCATCGCTTCCGGTGTTCTTGAGGTCGGCGAACTTGTCTTTGAGCGCATCGGCGTATTCTTCTTCGAGCGGCATGCTCCAGAACTTTTCGCAGCAGGCTTCGCCGCAGTTGATGACCTTGAGTCCGAGGTCGTCGTCGTTGCTGAAGAACCCGGCGACGGCGTAGCCGAGGGCGCGGACCATGGCGCCCGTGAGGGTGGCGAGGTCTACGATGTGCGTTGCTCCGATTTCACCTGCTTCGGCAAGTCCGTCGGAGAGAACCAGGCGGCCTTCGGCGTCTGTGTTGTCGACCATGACGGTCTTGCCGTTCTTGGCCTTGAAAATGTCTCCCGGCAATACGGACTTGTTGCCGATGGCGTTTTCGGCAAGGCAGCAGACAGCGCTTACGTGGATCGGGAGCTTGAGTGTTGCGATGGCCTGGATGGCG
The DNA here is from genome assembly GCF_947305105.1 of uncultured Fibrobacter sp. NCBI lineage: Bacteria > Pseudomonadati > Fibrobacterota > Fibrobacteria > Fibrobacterales > Fibrobacteraceae > Fibrobacter > uncultured Fibrobacter sp. Next base: position 27,827 of record NZ_CAMZCS010000020.1, read on the forward strand.
GCAAGTGCGGTGGCCGCACCGCTCATGTCGCTAATCATTTCGGGCATGGATTTGGGCGGTTTTAGACAAAGTCCGCCGGTGTCGAACGTGAGACCCTTGCCGACGATGACGAGGTGGTCCTTGGATGTGCGCTTGGCGGGCTTGTAGTCAAGCGTAATCATGTAGGGCTCGCGGGAACTGCCCTTGCCGACGGTCACGTGGCCCATGAAACCTTCTTTTTCAAGCTGCTTCATGTCGCGCACCTTGATGGAAAGCCCCGGCGTGTACTTGGCAATCGTCTTTGCGTTCTCGACGAATTCGGCGGGGTAGAGGTCTGCGGCACAAGTGTTGATGAGGTTCTTCGCAAGGGTCACCGCCTTCTGTTCGACGGCGACTTCTTCGGCGATTTTCTTGAATGCGGCGACGTGTTCACCGGCGATAATTTCGTAGGTGACCTGGAAATTCGGCTTTTGCTTGCTCTTGTAGGCGTCGAACTTGTAGTTCGCGTAATGTAGACCGTGGACGATGGCCTTGAACTGTTCGTCGGCGGCGTCGGCGAGGAATATACTCACGCAGGGAATCTGCTTTTTCATGGCGCGGCCGGCGAGGCGGTAGGCGGCCATGCGCAGGTGGTCGAGGTTCGATAGCCCGCGTTCCTTGGCGGCGTCGACAAACAGGGTGTTGTCTCCGTCGATTTCCAAAAGTTCAAGGTCTTCGAAGGGTCCGTCCTTCATGCCTTCGAGGACGGATTCCACTTGGGCGCTACCGGCTTCGGTAAGCACCTTGGAAAATTGGACGGACTGCTTGACAAAAAATAGAGCGTAGGCCTTGTTTTCTTGGGCCTTTGCGGATTCGGAAGAAATAATATTGAGTTTCATACGTCCAAAATTTAGAATAAAAGTGTATTCAGGGCGTTTTTTAGCGGTGCAGAGTCGCTTTTTTTGTTTGATAATTGCTATAATAATCGTGTGTAATAAAAATGGAGTGAATTATGAATATAAAAATCAAGTCCATTGTAGCTATTCTTTCGTTGTCCGCGTTCGCTTTTGCCGCTGAACCTGCGGCACCGACCGCAGTCCGTGCCGCCGATGCTGCTGCTCCTGTGGCTCAAGCCCCTGCCGCTGCACCCGCTGCCGAAGCCGCACCCGCGGCTGCTCCCGCTCCCGAGGCGCAGGCCCCTGCCGCCCCGGCCGAAGAACCTGTTGTTGAACCGGTTGCCCCGACGGCCGTCCGCGCCGCCGATGCTGCCGCTCCTGTCGCTCAAACCCCTGCTCCGGCAGAACCGGCCCCCGTGGCCTCGGCCCCTGCTCCTACGCAGCAGCGCCGTATCGATCCCGATACGCTCCAGCCGGCTGTTGTCTATCGCACCACCACAGTTCCTGTCAAGACAGTTTATGTGGCTGAAAGGTCTGGCGAAGATACGGTCACGCTCGATGAACTTCGCGGCTTGTTCCCTCTGAGATTCACCGTTGGTGCCCAGGCTTTCCTCGGTGGGTATTTCTTGAACGACTACGGGTATTACGACAACTCCTTTGACGATTTCACATGGCGAGTCGGTCTTTCGTCTGTCTTGCCGTTGAATAAGTACACCGTGGCCATGAAAATTGGTGTCCTTTATGAGCAGAGCTTGGCCGGTGGTACGTTGCACTACGACGACCGCAATACGCGTACTGTGACAGTCTACAATCTGGAATTCAAACAGCGCAAGATCGATGTCCCGGTGCTGTTCTCCATCAAGGCTCCCAATTCTGGCCTCATGTTTGATTTTGGTGTCCAGGCGTCTTTCGCCGTGTATGACAAGTTTGAACTTTCTTCTTCGAAGGATGGCGGACGTAAGCATGAAGAACGCATCGACATGCTTGACGAAGGTTATCGCAAAAATATGGGCTGGGACCTGGCGTTCGGCATAGAATACTGGGCTACCAAGCACATTGCTCTAAACGTTCGTGTTGACGCGGGCTTCACCGACCTGTATGATTCCTTCAACGACGATGTCATCAAGCTGAGCGACCTCTCGTCGTCTGCTTTCCTCATAGGTCTTTCTTACTACCTGTAATAGATGCTCCTCCCTATAGTTGCTGTTGTTCTTGGCCTTGCCGTCCTGGTCTGGAGCGCGGATAAATTTGTGGATGGCGCTGTGGGCGTGGCTCGTTTCTTTGGAATGAGCACGCTCCTTATCGGGATGGTTATCGTTGGCTTCGGGACCTCTGCTCCCGAAATGGTCGTGTCGGCCTTGTCAGCGATGGAAAACGCACCTGAACTCGCTCTAGGTAACGCATACGGCAGCAACATTGCGAATATCGCTCTTATTCTCGGCGTCACGGCGCTGATTTCTCCAGTCATCGTCAAACGTGACGCATTGAAGCGCGACGTTCCGATTTTGATTGGGGTGACGGCTGTTGCCATCATCGAGGCGGCAGATGGTTCCATCAGTCGCATGGATGGCGTCGTACTGCTCATGCTTTTTGCCGGAATCATGGGCTTCAATATCTGGAGCGAACTTCGGGCGAAAAAGAAGGCTTCGGCGCAAGAAATGGATGCCGATGACGGTGATGAGTCCGGGAAGGCTTCGCTGCCGAAATCCATTGCCTGGCTTTTGCTCGGCCTTACTTTGCTTGTGCTGAGTTCGAGGTGCCTTGTCTGGGGTGCCGTGGAAATTGCTCAGGCACTCGGCGTGAGCGACCTTTTGATTGGCCTTACCATCGTGGCCGTGGGAACATCCCTGCCGGAATTGGCAAGCTCCATTGCCGCTGCCCGTAAGGGCGAAAATGATTTGGCTTTTGGCAATATCGTCGGGTCTAACTTGTTCAATACGCTTACGGTCGTGGGTATCGCGTCGACGATTTCTCCGATGCACACAGTTGATCCGCTGGTGTTCAGCCGCGACTTGCCCGTGGTGGCCGTGTTGACGGTGTTGTTGCTATTGTTCGGGCTGCCGGTGCGCAAGAAGCGCCTGGATGCGAACGGACTGCGAATCGGGCGAATCAACCGCCTCGAAGGAACGACCTTCCTCGCCATTTACGTAGGATACATTGGGTTCTTGATAGCACAAGCGGTGTAGGTAGTGAGAGGCTAGAGACTAGAGAATAGAGGCTAGTGCATAAGAATCACGCACTTCGTGCGTCAATAACATACGGCGAAGCCGTGACATTTTTCTCTAGATTCTAGCCCCTAGATCCTAACCCCTAGATCCTAGTCTCTAATCACTATACCGGCGGGAAGAACAAATACGCTATCGCTATCGCCGCTATTACTCCGACGGCGTCGGCGATGAGTGCGCAGGTGACGGCGTGGCGAGTCTTCTTTACGCCTACAGAACCGAAGTACACCGCGATGATGTAGAACGTGGTGTCGGCGGCTCCCTGGAACATGCAACTGAGGCGGCCGGCAAAACTGTCGGGACCGAGCGCCTTCATGGCGTCGATCATCATGCCGCGGGCACCGCTCCCGCTTAAGGGCTTCATGAATGCGGTGGGGAGCGCGGGGACAACGTCGTTACCGACACCGAATAGCCCAAGCACCCAGGAAATCCCGTTCATGAGCAAATCCATCGCGCCGCTCGCGCGGAACACGGCGACACCCACGAGGATGGCGACGAGGTTCGGGATAATCATTACGGCGGTGTGGAAACCGTCCTTAGCGCCTTCGACAAAAGCTTCGTAGGCCTGCACTTTCTTGTACACCGCGAGCCCGAGGAACGCAACGATGATGCCGAATAGCACGATGCCGCTGATGAAGAGGCTCGTGGTGCCGATAGCTTCGGCGGTGAGGTGGCTGAAGTAGAACATGATGGCGATGACGCAGGCCGAAAGCCCGCCGAGCCAAGCGACCGTCACCGGGTCCTTGAGCTTGACCTTCTGGAAAAAGCTAAGCGCGAAGATACCCGCCATGGTGCTGAAGAACGTCGAAAGCAGGAGGGGGAGGAAAATGTCGCTCGGGTTTGCCGCCCCAAGCTGTGCGCGGTAAGTCATGATGCTGACCGGGATGAGCGTAAGCCCGCTTGCGTTCAGCACGAGGAACATGATTTGCGAGTTACTTGCGACGGTCTTGTCTTCGTTCGGGTTGAGCTCCTGCAACTGCTTCATCGCCTGCAGGCCCATCGGTGTGGCCGCGTTATCGAGGCCCAGCATGTTCGCACTGATGTTCATGAGCATCGTGCCCACGACCGGGTGGTTCTTCGGAATTTCGGGGAACAGGCGGCTGAACAGCGGGGAGACGATTTTTGCGAGAATCTGGACGGCGCCTGCCTTCTCGCCAATTTTCATGATGCCGAGCCAGAGGGAAAGAATGCCCGTGAGGCCGAGGGCGATTTCGAACGCGGTCTTCGACATGTCGAACGCGCCGAGGATGGCCTTGTTGAAGATTCCGGTATCGCCGAAGGCGAGCCACTGCACCATGCACGCGACAAACGCGCCAAAGAAGAATATAAGCCAGATGACGTTTAGAACCATGTTGAAAATTTAAATAAAAAAAGTCGGAACCAGTCCTTAATAAGTTATCTTTCGTCCATGATGGCTGTCAAGAATTTCGTATTTCCTGTTCTTTTGTTTCTTTTGGGATGCCTTGTTTCGTGTTCCAATAGCAGCATGTACAGTTCGTCTGATGATGGAAAAGTTCAGTTCGAAGCACCCCGTGGAATGGTCTATGTTGCCGCACATGGGAAGTCCGTGTTTCTAGGAACTTCTGCCGAAGGAGCCTCCGTCAAGGAATCTCCGGCGATGCGAGTCAATTTTACTTATGATTTTGCAATGGGCAAAAGCGAAGTGACCCGTGGTGAATTCTATAAATTGCTGAAAAGGCCTGCGGATGCGTTCGTTGACGATTCTCTCCCCGTGACAAGCGTGACTTATTTTGATGCGATTCTCTTTGCCAATGCAAAAAGCCGCTCCGAGTCGCTAGATACGGCTTACACGTACACGGCTGCACAATTCGATTCCTTGGGAAACTGCATGAGTTTGGAAGGTCTGGAATTCCATCCCGAAGTTCAAGCTTATAGGTTGCCGACCGAGGCGGAATGGGTGTTTGCCGCATCGGACGGATGGAATGTGGAAAATAGCTGGAGCGGCGGAAATTCCGGTTACGAGATACACAAGGTCTGTTCTCGACAGAAAAACGGCCTGGGACTTTGTGACATGGAAGGCAACGTGGTCGAGTGGGTGCAGGATTGGTTCTCCTATTTTGCCGATACGGTTTACACGAATTTCGTGGGTGGCAAAGACGGTGGTCGCTTGGGCGAACGGATTGTGAAGGGTGGCTACTACGGAAGCGATCCGCAGCATGTCAGCGTGGTTTCTCGCAGCGATGTCTATACCGTGTTTTCGGCGAACCGCTATGCCCATTTGGGGTTTAGGCTTTGTTACGGAAGCATTCCCGATGCGGAATGGAGTGGCCTGTCCAGTGCCGATGCGTTGTCCAATATTAAGGTTGTTGCCTCGGGAACCTCGCTCAGGCCTATTACGGGCACATTCAACATGCGGCTTGCTTTCCGGAACGATATGACAGGGAACCTAGTGCTTGTCAATTTCGCTGCCGACGGGCAGACGTATTTCGAAATTCAAGATACGATTGACGTCTATCATCCTGAAATTTCACCTGACGGGAATTGGGTCGCTTTTTGCACACAGTACGAGGGTTCTTCAGGGAAGTCTAGTTTGTATGTGCGCTCCATGAACGAAGACAGTACGAAGGTGTTCCGGCTAGATATGGAATCGGCGGCGGTTCCCCGGTGGAGAATTTTGCCCTCGGGTGATACAGTTATTGTGTATGTGACCAATGCCGGAATTAATAGTGATGAAACGGTTTGGAATGAGGCTTCTACATGGCAAGTAGCCTGGTCTGGTGGAAAATTCAAGAAGCCGGAAAAGCTTTTTGATGGCGCTTACCGTGATGGGGTTTCGTCGGAGAATTCCTTGGCTGTGAGTGGGGCTAGGCTCCTTCGGGTACGGGTAGACGGGAAAGATACAGTGTGGTTTGACGGGGCGCAGGCCTGCAATGCGTCGCTCTCGGGAGATGGATCGAATCGCGTCTTGTTCCTGGATTTTGACGGTGCCATCGGGAAAGAAATTGTCGGGCAAAAATATGGAACACACGGATACGTCCTCGTTGCCGATAGCACGGGAGCCCTAGTCCAGTATGCCAAGGCACCGGACGGGTATGCGTTTGACCATACAGAATGGGCTTACAAGTCGGGCATGGTTGTTGCGACACTGACGAACGTGAACGGGGCGCATTCCAGGATTGTCCTTGTCGATTTATCGACAAATAAGGTGACTGATCTCGTTACAGGGACCGAAATATGGCATCCCAGTTTTTGGATGCAAAAAATTGAATCTTCGGGGAATGGCGAATTTGTTCTAAATCCGGACAGTGCGGGTGTTTACTACGTAGAAAATGGCAGTTCGGCCGCTTCGATACTGCGTGAAAAAATGGAAATGTTTTGGCGCTATAGGGATTCCGTGAATCTTATCATTCTTGGCTCGTCGCGCCCCTCGTCTGGCTTGGATCCGTTCGTGTTTAGCGACAGCATTTTCGCCTTCAATATGTCGTGCATTCCAGACAATATGGAACTGAATCGCTTCTTGTTCGAGAACTATGTGCTGAACCACATGTCCCGATTAAAGTATGTGGTCGTTTCGCTTGATATTGATTTGTGGTGGCGCACCGAAGACGATGTGGACAGTTACTTCTTTGCTTACGAATACAAGTCTTATCCAGGATTCGTGTACGACGAAAATCATGATTTCTGGAAGGACGGCTACCCGGAAAATCTCTTGGAATATACGGAAAACAACCTCTATGTGGCCCTCGACAAAACTGTACATTCAAAAAATCGCGGGTTGCAGTGGCTCCTGAGCGGCATGGGCTGGTTTGAAGACCCTCCTGTGGAACATGACAGCACGTGGCTAGATACTTATCCGCAGTATTACAAAAAGAATCTGGAAGCACTGAAACGCCTGATTGGCCTTGCAAAACTCCATGACGTGAACGTGGTGGGGATTGTGTTCCCGCAGAGCCCCGGATACAGGAAAACGGGCTCTTTTGGCCGTTACGGCATTAGGCGGAGCGAAGCTGACAGCCTCTTGAATGAACTCAAGGATTTGGAAAATGTCTACGGCAATTTCCGTTTTATGGACGAGAACAAGATGGGCCTGCATGACTATCCCGATTCACTTGCGTACAACCAGGATCATTTGCTGAACGAAGCTGCGGCCATTATGGTCCCGCGGATAGAAAATGTCTTAAAGCAATTTAGCCGATAGTTTGGCTAGCGAGTTCGCAACCGTCATTGAGCCTGTGAATGCTGAACTTGGCGGGGGATGTTCCGCTTGCGCTCTCGTAAAGCCCGAAGGTAGGCGGGTTGCCGCCCTTGGGGAGGCTCGTGGAGCCCGGATTCACCAGCAGGACATCCTTGAAATTCTTTTCGAGTTTCCAGATGTGTGTGTGGCCGTACAGGTAGGCGTCGATTTTCGGGTACGGATTCTCTTTTTCGAGGTCCAGCGCATACGGGGCGAGGCTCTGGAGCGCGTCGGCGGGGAAACATTCCGGCGTGTAGATGTGACCGTGGCTCAAAAAGAGGTGGCAAGATGCACCATTCTCGTTGGCGTCTTCCACGACGGTGTAGCTGTCCTCGACAGGGAAATCGAGCATCATCAAGTCCACGTCGGCGTCGCAGTTGCCGCGCACGGCGGTGATGCATTCCTTGTACGGTGCCAGCGCTTCGACGACGCCCATAGGGCCGTGCCCTGCAGGGAGCGGATTGCGCGGGCCGTGGTAGAGCGTGTCGCCCAGCAAAAAGATGCGGTCGCAGCGGAACTTTTCAAAGAAGGAAAGCGCCTGCCTCGCGGCAATCGCAGAACCATGAATATCGGAGAGAATAAGGGATTTCATTGTAGGCTCGAGGCTCCAGGTTCGAGGTAAATTTATTATGAATTTGAATTGACATGGTAGATGGCTGTGTGGTGACAGGTTACTGGCGGAGATTGCTTCAGGGCTTCGCCCCTCGCAATGACAATTTTTTCCTTTCGTCTCACCTACAGGCTCCAGGTTCGAGGCTCGAGCAATGGGCAGTGAGCAATGAGCAGTGAGTTTTCAGGTGATTAGTAAGCAGTTAAAGGACAAACTCGGAATACACCCCCTAACCCCTAACCACCAACCACTAACCACTAACCACTATCTACCTCATACCTCAAAGGCGCTTGCGCCGACCTCATAGCTCACACCTCATCGCTACTTCACCACAATCATCGGGCTCGTTTCGCTCAGCAGGTAGTTCCACTCGGCGCGGATTTTCTCGTATTCGGCGGGGTCCGCGTACAGGGCGAATGTCGTCCAGCGGATGGAGGTGCCGGCGCTTGTCCCGCTGGTGGATTCCTTACCTTTTTCGTAGCTCACGTAGTCCGGCGTTTTCGGGTACGGCTTGGGCGGTGTAACCGTCACGGTGTGGCCGCTCGGGGCGGTGACCTTGAGCGTGTAGCTGAACTGCGTCTCGTGCGGCATGCGGATGGGGTGGTGGCGCTTGGAAACCTTCGGAATCTTGAACAGGCTGCGTTCCCACACGTTCGGGAAGCGGCCCTTGAGCTCGGAACCGCCCTGGCCGAAGTATCCCTTGGAGGCGTAGGTGTTCACGATGATCAGCGGCTTGTTGAACTCGTTCAAGTTCTCGATTCTTACGTTGCCGATGCTCACGTCGGGGACTCCGCTCGCGAGGAAGTCCTCGAGCAGGGTTTCCTGTTCCTTGACGTCGTGGCTGAAGAACTTATTGCGGATGGCCGATGCGAACTTGCCCTGCAGCGTGACGGAATCGCGGAATTCGCAGGCTCCGTCGGTGCCGATGTGGAGGCGGTGCTCTATGGCAATCTGGTGTTCCTGATTGTCTTCGAGGATAGGCGTCGTCACGACCTTGCTGTTGTCATCGTCGATGATTAGCGCGACCTTGCCTTCCATGTCGAGCGGCACGGGGCGGTCGTTGCCCGTCTTGTCGGTCGCGTCGATCCAGCGCTCGCTAATCTTGTCTTGCTTGGGGATGTAGAGAATCATGTGGTTGAACTGCTGGATGGTCGGCAGCTGTTCGAACCCTTCTTCGGTGAGGTGGATGGCCACGAGGTGGCTCTTGACCCCGATGGCCTCGAGCATTTCCTTGAGCAACAGGGCCATGTCCTTGCAGTCGCCACGACGCTCCTTGAGCGTCACTTCGGCGGTCTGCGGGATAAGGCTATGACCGCCGAAGCGGACATCGCGATAGCGGATGTCGTGGCGCACGAAGTTGACAATCGCCTTCACGGCCTCGTCGCCGATACGGCTGCCGCGCACCTCGAATGCCTTCTCGCGCACACTCACGGCCTGCTTGAACTGGTGCTTGATGAGGTTCTGGTAATCTTCGCCTACGTTCTTCCATTCCTGCTTGCCGGTGAGCATGAGGCCCGCGCCAAAGTCGCGGTACACCGGCATGTACATTTCCTTGCGCACGATGACCGGGTTCTCGATGCTCCATTCCACGCCGCCCTTGAACGTCTTCTTCTCGAGCGGGCCGTATTCTTCGGTCACGAAGCGGTTCGGGTCGGCATAGATGCGGAAGATGCTCTTGCCCACGGGCACGTCGCTGCTGCTTACGTAGTCGGTGTAGGGAATCATGCCCTTGTTCTCGATGTTGGTGCGGCTGAACTGCACGTAGATAAAGTCGCCCGGCTCGAGTTCCTGCAGCGGGAAGTGCGCCGTCTGGCTCTCGTTTCCGCCGCCGATTTCTGTGGCGTAGGTGATGTAGGCCCCGTTCAGGCCGACTTTCTGCTTCAGGTTCCAGTTGCTGTCGTAGACTTCGAGCGCGTTGATGTAGATGCGGTCAAAACCGGGCAAGAAGTCGAAGGTGAACTCGCGGTAGATGGCCGTGCCGCGCAGGTCGAGGATTTCCATGAGCATCTCGTCGGTGCGGACCCAGTTGGAACCCTTCTCGGCCTTGAGCGCTTCTTTGTGGTAATGCACGACGGCGGGGAAGTCGCCCTCGGTTCCGGCCTTCTTCGCGGCGGGAGAGAGCAGACCCTTGATGCTTGCCGTGCGCTCTTCGACTGGGGTGATGGGCTTTTGCAGCGTGCGGTTGTCGGCCTTGCCGAGGAACGCCTTGGTGGCGCTCAAGAAGCTCTTGGCGTCTTCGTTGTCGGGCTTGAGCGAAAGCGCCTTGGTGAGCGACTTTTCGGCTTCGCGGTAGTTCCTGCTATAGAAGAGGATCTTGCCCTGGGTTGTCCATGTCTTGTAGTTGTTGCGGTCCTTGGCGATGGTCTCTTCGCTGATGGCGCGGGCTTCCTCGTAGCGGCCGAGGAACACGAGCGCGTCCATGAGGGTAGAACCGAGGTCCACGCTCATTCCGAATCGTCCGCGTACGCCATAGAGCACGTCGACGGCTTCGGCGTACTGGTCAAGGCCCATGTAAGTCTTGGCGAGGTAGACGCCCAGGCGGCTGCTGGGCTGCGTGTCGTACAGGCGCTGCACCACGATGAGCGACTGGTTGCGCTGTCCGAGTCCCCAGAGCGCGTCACTCAGGTTGATGACGTATTCCGGGTTGTTCGGCGTGTAGCGGAGCGCCCCTTCGGCGCATTCGCGGGCGTGACCGTAGTCGAACAGCGCCTCGTACATTTCGCCCAGAATGGAGAGCAGCTTGCCGTTCTTGCGCACGAGATCCATCTGGCTCGTGAAATAGCTGATGCCCGGCCCGTAGAGTTCCTTGAGCTGGTACACGAAACCGCAGTTGATGAGGTACAGCGGTTCTTCGGGGTCCATCTTGTTCGCGCGTTCAAAATAGCTGAGCGCGACGAGCGGCTGGTTTTCCATGAGGCGTAACAGGCCGACCTGGCTCATGATGGCCGCGTTGAACTTCGCCTGCTTCTTGTCGTTGGCGAGGCTCGGCTTTGCACCGACCTTGAGGCCTTCGACGGCGTTGTCCATGATTTTCTCGTACTTTTTCTTGTTGATGCCCTGCGTCCAGCTGACCACGAGGATGCCGCGGCCGTCGTCGTAGAAATAGCGGCCCTTGTAGTAGAAGTCGAACTTGTTCACTACGTGTGTGAGCGTGAATTCCTGGGCGTAGCGGTCGCCGACCTTGACTCGGCGGACATCCATGCTCGGTTCATTCGGGTCGACGCCGAGGCGGGTGAGGAGCACCTTGAACATGTCGGATTGGCTGACTTCGTCGCTGGGGACCATGGCGCCGTACACGAACATCGAAATGTCTTCGTCCTTGTTGCTGAGCACCAGATCCGGGTCTTCGTTCTGGCGGGCGACGCCGTTCCAGATGTGCCAGAAGTTGTCCTTGACTTCCCAGCGGTAGCCCAGAGCGTCGCTGCTGTGTTCGCGGATGGTTTCCGGGGAGAGTTCCGGGCCCGATTCCTGCGTGGTTTCCTTCATCGCGAAGGAGGCGAAAAATTCCTTCCATTCCTGCTTGAGCGCCCCTGCGGGTAGCGTCACGTCGGTGGCCGAGAGCGTGAGCGTGTAGACCTTGCCGCCGGAGCCGGTGACAAGCCCGACCGCCTCGTAGGGCGTTTCGTAGCGCTTGCCGGCCACGTCGAAGAATGCGCCCGTGACCCCGAAAGCCTCCTCGGGGTAGGTCTCGGCGAGAGTCGCCTTCTTGCCGCTGGACTCGAAGCTCTGCATTTCCATCTGGGCGCGATCCATCAGGCGCATCGGTTCGCCCTGGGGGAGCTCCACCTCTACGAGCACGGCGCGGCGGCCCGTTTCGGCGTTGTAGAATTCGTAGGGGGCGCCGTCTTCGCCGCCGATGATGGACCAGTTCCCTGCAGGAGGCTCAAAGCGGTAGCCCGGTGCATCTATGACCCCATTCTTGAGGGAAATGCCTGCGGAACTGTTCCCGCTTGCCGGGAGGGATGAACCGTCAAAGTCGGCTGTGTAGTCGTCGCTGTAGTAGCTGCTTGCGTTGGAGCTGCCCTGTTGCGCTTCGGGCTCGGTGGTGGGAGCCGGGTTCCCGGCACAAGAAACCAGGACGGAAAAACCGAGCAGGGAAGTACAAAAACGGACAATGTGACGTGAAATTTTAGACGAATCGCTCATAGGGCGAAAAATAAAAAATTAAGGAAGAATGTAACGAAAGAGCCCCCCGTCGGGAGGCTCTTTGCTATAATCATGCAGATGCAAAATCCTTTGAGGCTTGCGCCCTCAACTTGAGGACCTTTTCTTTGGGTAACTTGGTGATATCGGTATACCCTTCTAAAGATACATCTTTTGCAAAGTCCTTGTCAAGCAGTTTCTTTAGCCTGTCTTCATTGCGGTTCATAACGTTTCTCCCTATTGATAATAAATGAGTCTAGATTCTGGCCCCTAATCCTCTATAGACGTTTTTGCCGACTTTTTTTCCGATTTTTTTTTATCTGTTATTTTTTTTACAATGCGGAGGCGAAGGGAAGATTCTATATTCAATGACGGTTTGGACCGCGGGGTAAAATGAAGCGATTGTGTGATTTTATGGCTGGAGCGAAAGGCCTTACGCTGGTAGGGCTCCTTGCATTAACCATTCTTGCCGCCTGCGATAGCGGTGGCTCTGCAGTTGCTGATTCCAGTAGCGACACGGAACTCAAGGACTCTGAGCTTGCCGAAATGTCTGACCTGGTTGTATCTTCTTTCGATGATTTGCCGGTATGCACCGATGCGCGCGAAAGTACGACCGCTTACGTGAAAGACGAGAAAAAGGCCTACGCCTGCGATGGCGCTGACTGGGCCGTGGACGCCGCGTTGACGGAGTCCATTCGGAAAATCCGCGATAAAAAAAATGAGTCTACTAAGAGCAAGTCGGGCAAAGGGAAAGGTATTTCTGCAGACAGCATTTACGATGCGGAAAACAATACTTTGACGGACCTTCGCGATGGACATGTTTATAGGACTGTGACGATTGGTGACCAGATATGGATGGCCGAAAATCTAAACTATGCTTACCCTGGAAAGACGTTTGAACTGGATTCGTCCAGTTTTTGCGAAAGTGATCCTGGTGAATATGTTTGCGATAAGTATGGACGTCTATACCTGTGGAGCTCGGCATTTGACAGCGCTGGATTTTTTTCTACAAATAGCAAAGGGTGCGGAGTTGGGAAGATTTGTACGCCTAGAGATCCTGTACGCGGAACCTGTCCTAAAGGCTGGCATTTGCCGATGAATGCTGAATGGGGTGTTTTGCTTTCAACGGTAGCTGGTGATACTCAATTCGGTAGCCATCCTTGGTATGTTGATATGTATACGGCTCACGTGCTTAAGTCTGTTGATGGTTGGAATGGTAAAGGCACTGATGATTTTGGCTTTTCTGCTACTGGTTCTTTTATTCGTTGTATCAAGGATTCAGAGTCAGAAATGGCTTTTGATGGTGCCCCGGAGCTTCCTGATATTGTTGATAAAATGGATGTTACAACGAATTTGGCTGGACCTTGCAAAACAGATAGTACTGATGATTGCGAATACGGCATATTGATAGACGATCGCGATGGTAAAACCTACAAGACGGTAACTATCGGAGCTTATACCTGGATGGCAGAAAACCTAGATTATGAGACCGAGAATATAAAGGATATCAACCATGTAGCTTGAATGTAGATGAGAAGTGCAATGCCCTCTCCGTCCGTTGCGTCAAGGACTACTAGTATTTCCTCATCCTCCATTGCCGGTTTGCCCTTTTTTTGCTTCCGGAACTACACAAAGGCCCCCTTTTTTTGTATCTTTGGAGCCAACAACGCACCATCCTGCCCCAAAAAGCGGGGTGAAGCAATTTCACAACAAACAAAAAAAGGATCCAATAATGGCTCTCAAACTCGGTATCAATGGTTTCGGCCGCATCGGCCGTATGGTGTTCCGCGCCGCCGTGGAAAACTTCGCAAACGACATTCAGGTTGTCGGTATCAACGATCTTCTCGACGTTGACTACCTCGCCTACATGCTCAAGTACGACTCCGTGCACGGCAAGTTCAACCACGACGTGTCTTTCGAAGGCAACTTCCTCATCGTCGATGGCAACAAGATTCAGGTGTTCGCCGAAAAGGATCCGACCAACATCACTTGGGGTGCCCTCGGTGTTGACGTTGTCGTGGAATCCACTGGCTTCTTCCTGACCGACGAACTCGCCCGCGCCCACATCAAGGCCGGTGCCAAGAAGGTCATCATGTCTGCCCCGTCCAAGGACGCTACTCCGATGTTCGTCTACGGCGTGAACCACACCACCTATGCCGGTCAGGACATCATCTCCAACGCTTCCTGCACCACCAACTGCCTCGCCCCGATGTCCAAGGTCCTCAACGACAAGTTCGGCATCAAGCGTGGCCTCATGACCACCGTTCACGCTGCTACTGCTACGCAGAAGACCGTCGACGGCCCGTCCAAGAAGGACTGGCGCGGTGGCCGCGGCATCCTCGAAAACATCATCCCGTCTTCTACGGGTGCTGCTAAGGCCGTGGGTAAGGTTCTCCCGTCCCTCAACGGCAAGCTCACTGGTATGAGCCTCCGCGTTCCGACCTCTGACGTTTCCTTCGTCGACCTCACTGCCGAACTCGAAAAGCCGGCTACCTACGAAGAAATCTGCAAGGCCATGAAGGAAGCTTCTGAAGGCGAACTCAAGGGCATCCTCGGTTACACCGACGAAGCTCTCGTTTCTACCGACTTCCGCAACGACGCTCGCACTTCCATCTTCGACGTCAAGGCTGGTATCCAGCTCGACCCGACCTTCGTGAAGGTTTGCGCCTGGTACGATAACGAATGGGGCTACAGCAACAAGGTTTGCGAAATGGCCCGCGTCATCACCAAGTAATTGATTTCTGCTAAGCGTTAGTGGCGCGGACGTAACAGCCTCCGGGCAACCTGATTTCCGCGCTTCCGCTTGAAATCTTTTACAAAGAAACCCCGCTCGCTTGAGCGGGGTTCTCTTTTTTTTGGAATAAAAGAAAAAAAATCTCCTTTTTTGATTTTTTTTAATTACGTTTAGTTTGTAAACAAAAAAAAGGAGATTTCTGTGAAAATGTCTTTCAAAGCCTATTCGGCCCTGTTCTGCGCCTTCGTGGGTGCCTTAACCTTTGCCGCTTGCAGCGACGACAACGGAACCAATGCGAGTTCTAGCTTTGGCTCGAGCGGGGGAGACGGCTCGTATGAAACCTACAGGATCTCCGTGAACAAGAAAGAGCAGACTGTTACAATCTATTTGTCCGAATCGAGTGTGAATTTATGTATCTGGGATGGCGAGTCGGTGGGGTGGAAAAACGTGAAGACGGAGCCCGAAACCATGCGTGCGATGTACCGTTTTGTAGGGGACACTCTTGTTTATTCCTTCTGGAGCGAAGAATACGGTAAATATGGAAGAGAGGGCAGAATGTTTGTTGGTGGCCATTCCGGCGATATCACTGGCACTTGGACGATTATTCCCTGCACGTACTATATGGACGCCGATAGAACCTCTTGCGATGAGGATGCCGATTCTGAATATTACCAGAAATATGCCGACAAGATGATCATTTCGTCAAATTCAGTTTCCGTGTCTTATGTAGACGACGAGTATACTCGAAACCGCAAGTACGAAACAAGCTATTATAGAATGATGTTCTATCGTGCCATGTCAAGCGATGGGGCTGACCGTTTCCCTGTGGCAAAGACTCTGTTCCAATCCACAAGTGACAATGATTATGAAACGCGTTTCCCCGCCGTCACCTCTTCCGATTTTTCCTCAAATGGCGAAACCCTTAGCGCTGGCGACAAGACGGTCAGCGTGAACATCAAGAAATTCAGTATAGGCCAAGATGTCGAAGTAATCGTCGATGTCAGCAGTAACGGAAAAAACTGTACTAGCGAATTTAAGAGCGTCCAAAATGTAACCAAGGACCTTTGCAAGGCCGAAAACAAGGATTATCTCCATTTTGATAACGAGGAAGTGGACGCCAACGGCGATGAAATCATCTATGCGTATAGCTACGAGTACGACAACGATGACGAATTCAACCAGTGCATGCAGACACTTTTCCCCTAGTTGACGTAGCTTTCGCTATTTCTCGGTCGCAGTGAACACTCCGTCCCAGACTTCGCCTTCGGCGACGGGCGGAGTGATTTTGTATTGCTCGCAGCGCTGGATATAGACATGCGACGGGGTGGTTTTGCTGCCGGGGTCGCGGTCGGGGTGGTGGGGCTCGAAATCGAGGCAGAGCGTGAACATCTTGATGGCCTCGTCCCATTGCATGTTGAGGTAGAGTTCTCGGGCCTTTTCCCATATTTCGACGAGTTTCGTCAGCACGGGTTCGTCCTTGTCCCCGATTTTGCCGAGCAGTTCGAATGTCTTGACGGGCTGGCTCTTGCCTATGACGCGGATGGTGTCGAGCGAGCGGTAAATGAAGAATCCCGGTTTGAGCAGCGCCTGCGTGTCTTCGCTAATCTGTATATAGGCACCGTACTGCTTGGCCGCACTTTCCAGGCGCGCGGCGAGGTTCACGGCGTCGCCCATCATGGTGTAGTTCTTGCGCATGGTTGAACCCATGTTGCCCGTGACGATGTCACCCGAGTTGATACCGATGCGCATGTGCATTTCGTGGACGGCTGTGGGCCACTTGTCGCCCTCGTTTTTCCACTTCTGGCGCAGTTCTCCCAGTTTCTGCTGCATATCCACTGCCGTTTCGCAGGCGCTCTGGGCGTGGTTTTCGAGCGGCATGGGCGCCCCGAAGAAGGCGATGATGGCGTCGCCTTCGTACTTGTCGAGCGTTCCCTTGTTGTGGATGAGCGTGTCGGTCATTGCGGTCAGGTATTCGTTCAGCAGGTCCACGAGTCGGCTCGGGTCGCCGATTTTCTCGGAGAACGTGGAGAAACTGCCGATGTCGGTGAAGTAGGCGGTAATGTTCGACTTTTCGCCGCCGAGGGTCGGCATAATTTCGTTGTTCACCATTTCGTCGATCAGTTCGGGGGAAATGTACTGCTTGAACGCGTTGTCGAGGAATCTCTTTTCGCGGGATTCGTAGTAGAACTGCACAATCAGCGCAATGACGTTTGTCGCTAAGATGGCGATGAGCTGCCTTGCCACTCCGATATAGGTGCCCGCCTCGAAATATCTGTATGCTACGAAGGTGTAGATGATGGCGATGAGGACGGAAATGCCGATAGACCAGTAACTCTTGAGGTAAAGCCCGAGGAGCATGCAGATGATGGCGAGTAGGACGATGATGGCTTTTTGATGGCGTTCGGCCAGCACCACCATGTAGCTGTCGTTGAGGATGTTCTTGATGATGGTGGCGTGGATGAGCACGGCGGGGTTGTTTTCTTCGTGGGGGCCGGGCACAAAGTCGAATAGTGCCGGGGCCGCAGACCCGAGGATGAATATCTTCCCTTGGTAGAATGCCGGATCGAGGCGGTTCTTGGTCACGTCGTAGTAGGAGAGGTGCTGGAAGGCGCGGTTGATGTCGGCGGTGTTGTAGCGGCCTTGGTAGTTGACGAGGAATTTGCCGGACCGGTCGATGGGGACGCGCTTCACGTTGCCAAAACGCAGTTCTTCGCCGGCCTTGAGCCTGTTGATGACGGAGTCGGGTGTGGCCTGGATGTCGCGGATGACGTTGTCCGAGAGGATGATGTTGTTCGAATACCACTTGTTGGTGGCCTTGTCGTAGCGGATATCCAGGTCCATGGAAAGGTGGACTGGGTGGTTTACCGGCATGCGCGCAATGGAATCGCGGAAGAACTGGATGGTGCTCAGGATATACGGGGAAATGACGGCTTCTTCGTCTTCTTGGTTGTCGTGCAGGAGGAATCTCCCGTCACCGTCTTCGTCGTGCTTGAGCGTGATGTCCCCGCCCAGGTCGAGTTCTTCTTCTGGTTTCAGGTGTTCCAGCGTCTCGAGCGTGAGCTTCATGAGCGTCTTGGAAAGCCTAGGCGTAAGGAGCTGCCCCTCAAAAATTTCAAACGAGAAATCGCCTTCTTGGGTTTTCGTGACGATTATCTTGGAAGAAATGTCGATGAATTGTTCCTGGTCTGCTTCGATATTGCTTGCGAACTTGAGCTTGTTGTAGAGCGAGAGGAACATCGGGTAGCTGAATCCCGGATATGTCGTGTGGTAGCCCCCGTTGGAGTCCCTGTATATGCCGAAAGGCTTGCCAAGGTCGATGTACTTGCCCAACTTGATGACTACGTTTTCGGGCTTTTGGTGGAACAAGTGCAAGACAGTCATGAGCGACATTGTCGAATAGATATGCGGCGTGACATCGGGGTAGAGTTCCGGGTTGGGGAACCTGTAGAGCAGCGATACGCGGCGCACCACGCCGTCTTCGTCGGGGTAGGCGTTGACGGAGCCGATTTGTGCAGAAGCCTGGGCCAGTTCGGGGAAGATGTTGTCGAGGAGGTCTTTGGGTTCGATGTTGTTGGCCGAGTCGGCTTGGTCGAGGCGGAATGTGGAGCTGTAGCCCAGCGCGTCGGCGCGTTCGGTCGTGCTGAGCGGCCTCCACTGGGTCTCGTGCTTGTACGACTTGCTTTCATCAAACATCAGGCACGATATGGCGTTCCCGCTTTCTTTGACCGCTTTGACAAGTAGGGAATCGTAGTTGAAGCTTTCCTTGATGGCCGAATAGAGGGAATCCCACATGTTTTCCGGGTACAGCCTCTTGAGGACTCCCAGCATCTGGTTCGCTTTTTGCTGGCCGAAATCTGCATTCTTGAAGAGAATATCGAAACCTATGGCGGCAGCGCCCCCTGCGGTGAGGTTGCGCACCACGTTCGCGTGGATAGAACGGTCCCATTCGTTGTAGTTGCCGAGCTTGGCGAGCGAGGGCTCGTCGATGTCGACAATGAGGATGTTGGGGTCGTACCCCTTGGATACGGAGACTTTGTCGTTGGAGTAGTTTTCTTCTTCGTCGACGCTGGTCACTGCCTTGAAAAAGAGGTCGTAGAAGTTGTTTTCTATAGTGTCGGCACCGCTGTGCGTGATGTTGAAAAGATCGTTCTGCGAACTGGCGAATAGGAAAATGGCGATAGTGGTGACTGTGGCACCGATTAATCCCGCAATGAGTTTCTTGGATCCTTTAGATAGCTTCGTTCGCATGTTTCCCCTATTCTTCGACTAGTTTCAATTTATAAAAAAAAGCCCGGAGTTGTCACAACGTGACATGGATTAATAATTATATTATGCCGTAGACGATAAGGAGGCCAGATTGGCGACCCAAAAGAAAAATAGCTCCAAGAAATCAACCAAGTCCAAGTCCGGTGCCGCAGCGGAGAACGTTCAAGATTCTCCGTTCTTCTGGGTGGTTGTCGGTTG
This sequence comes from uncultured Fibrobacter sp., assembly GCF_947305105.1. NCBI lineage: Bacteria > Pseudomonadati > Fibrobacterota > Fibrobacteria > Fibrobacterales > Fibrobacteraceae > Fibrobacter > uncultured Fibrobacter sp. Next base: position 47,052 of record NZ_CAMZCS010000020.1, read on the forward strand.
GCTTATTGCGGCCATCGGGGCCCTGATTCTCCTGGGGAGCATCACCTCCGCATGTACCGCAGGCCATGAAAATTGGCTCGGGCCTTATCTCGGCGATCTTCTTCCGAGTTTGTCCACCTACGTTTTTGGCCGCGTCGGGGCGATTTTCCTTTCTTTCTCGCTCATGTTCTGGGGCATCTGTATCGCATTGCCTGCATTGCGCGCAAAACTCCTCCGCTTTGCCATCGGGTGTTCCTTGCTCACGTTCGATCTGAGTTTCTTGCTTGCCCTCAAGTCTTATGGCGAATCGCTGCCGTCTAGCGAGGCGCTGTCGATGGGCGGGGGTGCTGTCGGGCATTTCTTTAGCCAGTATGTGCTGTTGCCGTTTTTTGGTCCGGCGTCTATCCTTGCTCCGTTAATCGTGTTGCTCACAGGCCTTGCTCTCATTTTGGTGCTTTCGTTTGGCCTGCGTCCTCGGCATTTCCGCTTTTTAGCCCAGACAATGCGCTGGTTCCTGTCGCTCTTTGGGCGTCGGACGAATGCTCCTGCGGCAGAAGTGGATAACGATGGGGAATCCTCCGACGACGAAGATACTGTGGTGAACCGTCGCGGTGTTTCCATGATGAGCGATGAGACTCTTCTCGGGAACATTAACGATTACAAGATTTTGCGCAAGAACAAGGTGAAGCCTTTCAGCGGGCGCAATAACTGGCTCGAAGGCGAGGCGGACTTTACGGCTCCTGCTGAAAACGTTCCGGTCCAAGATGCACGCCCGTTGCCGCCGGACGAGAATACTTTGAATACGCCGCCGGTCGCAGAACCCCCTGCGGTTGCCGATGGCGAAGATCCGGAAATCGCCCGCCTCGAGGAAGAACTCCGCCGCAACGAAGGGCGCATGAACGCGCTTGAAATTATGGAAATCAAGGACCGGATTGCCGCGCTACGCCGCGCCCGCGACTTGATTAATTGGGAGAAGGCTCACCCGAGTCGCTTGGTGGTGAAGGGTGCCGTGCGCGGTGGCTCGAATACCCGCGAGGTGGAAACCGTGGAGGTGCCGCCGGTGCCGCCGCATGTGACCGAAGCGCAGACGGTTGTCGCGGGCAAACCCGATTTCGAAAATGACCCGACGGTTGCTCCGAAGTTGCTTGGTGAAGATTTGATGGGAAGCGATGGAACCCGCTTTGATGAACCCGTCGCTGACGATGACGAGACATTCTACCCGGAGGTTGTGAGTGCCGACGAAGTGGGCCGCGACCCGACTTACGTGCCGCCCAACAGGATAGGGACCGCCGAGTCGACGGGCATCCCTCAGCCCGACCCGACGCAGCATTACGACGAATACAAGATTCCTACGGTCGACGAGATTTTGGATACGCACGACCCGCAGCCTGCCGACTATACCGAAGAGGAACTGAACGAGATTGGCCGCATGCTCGAGGAAAAGCTCGAAAACTTCAAGGTGAAGGGCAAGGTGGTCGGTTGCGAGACTGGCCCCGTGATTACCCGCTTCGAGGTGGAACCGGGCCCGGGCGTGAAGGTGAACCAGTTCAGCTCTCTACAAGATGACCTCGCGATGGCCTTGAAGGCGACATCCATCCGCATTTTGACGCCGATTCCGGGCAAGGGCGCTGTGGGTATCGAAATCCCGAACAGGAAGACGCAGACGATTTACGGTCGCGACATCTTCGAAAGTGCCGCGTTCAAGCCGAGTCCCGACAAGATCGTGATGGCGCTCGGCAAGGATATTTCGGGCGAGCCGTTCGCGATGGATTTGGCGAAGGCTCCGCACTTGATGATTGCGGGCCAGACGGGTTCTGGTAAGTCCGTCTGCATCAACGCACTCATGGCGAGCATGTTGCTCAGCAAGACTCCCGACGAACTTCGCATGATTCTCGTGGACCCGAAGGCCGTGGAACTCAAGATGTACGAGAACATCCCGCACCTTTTGGCTCCCGTGATTACCAAGCCGGAAGTCGCTATCCAGGCGCTGCAGTGGCTCTGCTACGAGATGGACCGCCGTACCGAGGTGCTTGCGAAGGCGAAGGTACGCAACCTCAATGGTTTCAACGAAAAATTCGATGCCGGCGAGCTGCCGGATGATGTTCCCGAAGAGGACCGCAGCCACCGTATGGCGTTCATCGTCGTGATTATCGACGAAATGGCCGATTTGATGATGGTCGCGGGCAAGGAAATCGAGAAGAACGTTAGCCGCCTCGCCGCAAAGGCTCGTGCCGTGGGTATCCATCTGGTGCTTGCGACGCAGCGCCCGTCGGTGAAGGTGATTACCGGTAACATCAAGGCGAACTTGCCGACGCGTATCAGCTTCAAGGTGGCCTCGCAGGTGGACGCCCGCACGGTGATGGACCATGCCGGTGCCGAAAAGTTGCTGGGCCGTGGCGACATGCTGTACAAGGCCGTGAACGCACCAGACCCGATTCGCCTGCATGGCGCATTCCTCAGCGACGAGGAAGCCGAAAAGCTTGCCGATGCCTGCAGTAACCAGAACGTCTGCTATCCGCAGCTCGAGAGTTTTGACGTGGTGGAAGATGGTGCCGGAGACGAAGAAGATGGCAATGCAGCCATGAACGAAAAGAAGGACAAACTGCTTTTCGAAGTCGCCAAGTGGGCTATTGAATGCGGCAACGGCCTTTCGACCTCGGCGGTGCAGCGCCACTTCAGCGTGGGCTACAGCCGCGCGGGCAAGATTGTGGACCAGCTTTACGGCATGGGGCTGTGCGCTCGCAGTACGGGCAACTCCAAACCCCGCGCCATGCTCATTGACATGGACCAACTCATGCAACTCGAACGCTCCGGCGCGTTCAGGTAGGTCCGAGGCTCGAGCCCCCTAACCACCAATCACCAACCACTAACCACTAACCACTGTCTACTTCCTACTTCCTACTTCCTACTTCCTACTTCCTACTCCTATGAAAGAATACGCTCCCTCAAAAATCAACCTCTTTCTTGATGTCATTCGCAAGCGCGAGGACGGTTATCACGACTTGGGTACGCTTTTCCAGACGGTGGATGTTGGCGACACGGTTTCGGCAGAGCTCCGGGACGACGGCGTGGTGACACTCGAGTACAGTGTGCCGCAGGACTACCCCAAGGAGTCCGACCTCGTGTACAGGGCGGCGCTCGCTTTGAAGGACTATGCCGAGGTGGCTGCGTCCGGTTCCGGTGTCGCGGAAAGTGAAAAGGCCCGCGTGGCGAAGCTGGGAGCCGATTTGTTCTTGGAGAAAGTCATGCCTCTCGGTGCTGGTTTGGGCGGGGGGAGTGCCGATGCCGCAGCAACCCTCCGGTTGCTGAACCGCCTCTGGAACTTGAATTTCGAGGCCACGGTTTTGGAAGAAATCGGGGCAAAGCTCGGGGCCGATGTGCCCTTCCTTGTCAGAGGCGGCTCGGCTTTCGCCGAGGGCATCGGCGAACGTTTGAGCTTTATTCCTCCGCTTGACCTTCCGGCAGGGGAGGTCCTGCTGATTGCGACCCCGCTCGATGCTGTCCCGACCAAGGATGCCTATGCGGGCGTCCCCAAGTCCGGTCCGGACCGCTGGGAGGCGTACAAGGCCGCTTGGGCTGGCGGGACCGATGCAGAAAAGGCCTTCGGTTGCCATCTGCTTGACTCGGGTTCTTTCTTTAACGCCTTCGAGGTGTCCGTGTTCCCGAAGCACCCGCTTGTTGAGGCGATGAAGGACAAAATCCTCGACCTCGGGGCGCGGGTCGCCCTCATGAGCGGGTCCGGTGCGTCCGTATTCGGGATTTTTGCGGACAAGGCAACGGCCGAAGCCGCCGCCACCGCCCTCAAACCCGACACCCGCTACCTCGCCCTCACCAAATTCTGGCATAAGTAGTCTGTATTAAAAATCTGAATACAAAAGGCATAAACTCACAGAGATGCCTGTAAAAGGGCATTCCCTTAGTAAATGCGAGATATTCGTTTAGTCATTGAGAAAGAAGGAAAACGGGTTGTTAAAAGGAGCGTCGGCCAAGGATGGGGAGGGTGCAGGGAGGGGCCCGTGCGGCCTTCGCAACTCTGAGCTGGGGCCCCTCCCGCTTAAATTTTATAACAAGGAAAGCTGTTTAATCCCTCAAAAGATTCCTCTCCCCTTTAAAAAATCCCAAATTTTGTTATATTTGCCCGCACCATTGGGGTATCGTCAAGTGGTAAGACAACGGATTTTGATTCCGTTATTCGTTGGTTCGAATCCAGCTACCCCAATGAAATTTTTTCTTAATCCAAATGGAGATAAATAAAATGGAACTCACAACGCTCAAAGCTACCTCGAGAGTGCTAGTTGCAAACCGCGATAACGCCCGTTTGCGCAAGGCTGGTCAGATTCCGGCCGTCTATTATGGTAAGGGTATGGAAGCGCTGAACATCACCGTAAGCGATATCGACTTGCGCAAGGTTCTCGCTCCGGGCAAGCGTTACACGCTTCTTGACCTCGAAATCGATGGCAAGGCTGGTAACCCGGCCGTCATCTACAACTACCAGAAGGATGCCATCTCTCAGAAGATCATCCACATCGACTTCCTCAAGATTGCTGAGGATTCCATGGTCAAGGTTCGCGTTCCGGTCAAGCTGTCCGGTCTTCCGATTGGTGTGAAGGCTCAGGGCGGTCTTTTCTCTCAGGAAACCCGCTACCTGATGCTCGCTGCCAAGCCGGCTTGCATTCCGACCATCCTCGACATGGATATCTCCGATTTCGGCACCAACATCACTTTCTACGCCAAGGACTTCAAGCTCCCGGAAGGCGTGGAACTCGCTTCTGGTCCGCGTACCGTGATCTTCACGATTACGTCCAAGTCCAAGAAGAAGGACGATGCTGCTGACGCCGCTGCCGCTCCTGCTGCAGCCGCTGCTCCGGCCGCCGAAGCCAAGTAATTGCTTTAAGCAAGCGAAATTGAACCTGTCTGCCCAGCGCAGGCAGGTTCTTTTTTTGCGATGAGGCCCGAGGTTCGAGGCACGAGGCACGAGCAGTGAGTCATGAGCAGTGAGCGATGAGCAATGAGCGGCGACAAATTCGCTTATCTCCTAACCACTGTTTACTGTCTACTGTCTACTTCCTACTTACCTCACACCTCAAAGGCGCAACGCGCCGACCTCATACCTCATAGCTTTTTCTATATTAGCACTAACCACTAACCACCAACCACTACTCACTAATGTACATCATCGCCGGTCTCGGAAATCCTGGTACGCAATATTCCAACACCCACCACAACGCGGGCTTCATGGCTGTCGAAAAACTCGCCGACCCGAACAAGGACTGGAAAAGCGAACACAAGGCGCTCACTATGAAGGTGAACATCGCAGGCGAGGAATGCCTGCTTGCAAAACCGCAGACTTACATGAACCTCTCGGGCGAGGCAGTACAGGCATTGATGACGTGGTACAAGGTGAAGACCGACCACTTGCTCGTCTTCAGCGACGACGTTAATTTGGACGTAGGCCGCATCCGTTGCCGCAAGGACGGCAGCCACGGCGGGCAGAACGGACTTCGGAACATCATTGAACACGTGGGCGACAAGTTCCCGCGCATCCGTTTTGGCGTGGGAAAGTGCCCTCCGAAATTCGACCTGAGCAACTGGGTGCTGGCCAAGTTCCCGCCCGAAGACCGCCCCGTTTTCGAAGAGGCAATCGCCAAGGTCCCTGCGCTTGTGGAATGCTACTTCAAGTTCGGTATCGAGAAGTGCATGGAACGCTACAACGGGAAGTAGCCACATACCCCGCGGAATATGATACGCGGCGAGTGTTTTTTTCCTAAAAAAGTCTGGCCCGTATTGCATCGACGTGCCGTTTTATATACTTTATATGGGTTGACCGTGGGGGTATATGAAACGGCTTTATCTCATCAGCATCCTTTCGCTTCTTGCCGTATTTGCGGGGTGCGATAGTAGTCAGGTCGATGATCCCCTTGATTTATCTGCAGAAGAGGATTTTTCCAGCAGCTCTTTTTCTAGCAGCAACGCATCCAGCAGCAGCGATGCATTGAGTAGCAGTGTTTCTAGTAGCAGCGCGGTTTCTAGCAGCAGTTATGGGGGTATAGGCAAGCCTAAGACGATTCATGGCTTTGCACAGAAGGGACCGCTGGTGGATAAGGCCCAGGTCAAGGTGGTTTTCTTGGACGAGTCTACTCTGGATTCGATGGGCAAGGCCTATTATGGCAAGATTGAAGGGGACTACGGCGAATATTCTGTCCAGATTGATTCCGTTAAATCAAGGTATGTGCAAGTTACGGTTTCTGGGAAAAGTTCGTCGAAAATTTCCGTGATTGCCGTTGCGAACGATATCGATTTGAATGCCATTGCGGATATCGGGACCCTGGATTCGATTAATTTGAACTTGTTTACGCATCTGGAAACCGGACGCGTGCGGGAACTGGTCCGCAACCAGCACCTCTCTTTTGACGAGGCCAAGGCTCAGTCCCGGAAAGAAATTGTCGATATGTTCCATACTTCGTTTACGACGAAGAGCGGCAAGCCGAGTGACGGCAAATCTCCTGAAACATGGGGCTTTTATACGAATGAGCCTGATGACATCTTTCTGATGGCGGGGTCTTACCTATTGGGGTGGATTCCGGAAGGCCTTGCGGGCCCTGTTTTTAAAAAACTCCTGGAAGATTTTGCGAAGGAAGGTAAATGCCTAAACGATTCCGCGGTATACCAAATGGCAAAATCGTGTTTCTATAATGAACTCGATACGATGGTAAACGGTGGCGTCATCGACCGTTCTATGGCTGGTTCCGATATCGATCCGTGGAGGAAAAAGCGCGACTCTACGGAAATTTATCTTTCCGGTGTTGTTGAAAAGAAAATCAATTCCATATTTAACGTTTTCTGGGAACGCGAACTTGATCTTGGCGATTGTTCGCTTAACTACGACGAAGTAAAGAAAACACAGTATGGCGATTATTTTACTTGTGGTTTTAGCGGTATTATGATGTCGGGAGAAGGCGTGAGGATAGATGTGTTCGATGGCTACGTGGGTCCCCGTACCCGGTGGATGCCGGCAAGAAGAAAGGACAGAAATACGTATGGAATAAAATGCGAGATAAACGACTTGTTTGTGACGGCTGATAATCCGGACAGTATTTCGTACTTGTGCAAGTTCCGCTCGTGGCGCGAGGCTCTGGATATCGAGGAAAAAGTCGGCGTGTGTGACGAAGAGATGGAGCGCACTTTCCAGGAATCGGACAAGTATGGTTATATATGCGAAAAGAAAGAATGGGTCGCCATTACCGATACGCTCGAAGACGTTCGCGACGGGACACGTTACGCATTCCGTAAGGCGGCCGGTCTTTTTTGGTTGCTCGGTGATTTGCGCGATACAGTGTTTACGTGGGACGAGGCTGACCAATGTCCCGAAGGTTGGCGGCTCCCGACTTCAGCGGAATGGGAACGGCTTTTTGAACAGTTTTACACGTTCCTCGAAAATGCTTCGCCATTGAATATTACCGAAGATTCCGGCCCATGGTGGAGCTCGACGGAGCAAGATGAAGGCCATGCCGTAAGCGCATCCCTTGTTCCTTGGTCTACAACTGCCGACCTGCCTTGGCCTATGAGCAGAGTGAGAATTGGATACGATTTGAATAGTGTTGGAAAGGACGAAGTCGCCCGTGTCCGCTGCGTGAAGGAGTGATTTTTATGAAGCGTTGGATCCTGTTTTTCGTACTCCTTTCTTTTGCCTTCTTATCTGGTTGCGGTGGCGATGATGATGGGAAAATCATCACTCTTGAATCCGACGATGTGGAGTCCGTGAGCAGCGCGACTCCTGACGAATGTGACGACGATTGTACGGCATCGTCCAGTAGCGAGGTTTCCAGTAGCAGTGTTTCTAGCAGCAGCAAAGTTTCTAGCAGTAGCTATGGGGGAATCGGCAAGTCCAAGATAATTCATGGATTTGCGCAGAAGGGAACTCCAGTGGATCAGGCTGAAGTCAGGGTGGTTTTCTTGGACGAATCGACTTTGGACCGCGTAGGGAAGGCTTATATGGGCAAGTTCGAGGGCGACTTTGGCGAATATTCGGTCCAAGTGGATTCCGTCGAATCGAAACTTGTACAGATTTCGGTTGCCGGGGAAACGACGATGGAAAAATATTCGGAAGTCAGAGCCGTACTGGCGACGAACGATATTATCATGAATGCGATTGTGGATATCGGTTTGCAAGATACAATCAACGTGAACCTGTTTACGCATCTGGAAACTGAACGCGTGCGGGAACTGGTCCGCAACAAGCATCTCTCTTTTGACGAGGCCAAGAGGCAATCTCGGAAAGAGATATTGGAGTTGTTCCATGTTAAATTCTTGGACGAAAACGGAAATGAACGGGAGGCGCGTCCCCCTGAAACGTGGAGTTTTTTCGGCAATACAATAGACGATATCTTCTTGATGGCTGGGTCAATCTTGCTGAGTTGGGTACCGGGTAGTCTTTCTGATCCTCTTTTCGAAAGCCTTTTGGAAGATTTTGCGCTGGAAGGCAAGTGGAACAACGACTCCGCAATGTACCGCATTGCAAAAGATGTTTTTACAAACAACCTTTCCCGTATGTCTGGTGATGTGATTTATCCAGTTGGTAAACGCGGAACCGATATTGAATCATGGAGAAGAAAATTCGATTCCACGAGTTCTGCTTTTGTCAGTCCCAGCGTTGTATCGGATATAGATGCAGTATTCACTGTTTTTTGGGAGAAGGAATTTGGACTTGGCACTTGTAATCAGGAGAATTTGAACGAACTCAAGAAAACTCGGTACGATGAAGTTTACAAGTGTAAGAGCCCTGATAGCCATTGTTATACAGGTTACTGCAACTCTACAACGCGGTGGATGGATGCTACAAGAATGGAAAGCGACACTTATGGAATTGAATGTTCCGGAACGGACTTTTTTATTTCGTCCGAGAATCCGGATAGTATTCCTTATGTGTGCGAGTCTGGAAAGTGGCGACAAACGTTGGATATCGAAAGAGAAATCGGGTTATGTACAAGTGATTTGAACGGTGAATTCCGGGAAACAGACAAATTCGGTTATACTTGTAAGTCTAAAAGCTGGAATATCTTCACTGATTCACTCGTAGATGCCCGTGACGGGAAAATCTATGCCTACATCAGGGCGTCGCGCCTCTACTGGATGATTGACAACTTGCACGACACCACGTTCACGTGGGCCGAGATGGACGAATGCCCCGAGGGGTGGCGGCTGCCCACTAAGGTGGAATGGGACAGCCTGTTCCGGCAATTGGGCGGGTTGCGAGATAATGCGAGAACGATGAAACTTGATCCCTTCCTAATGGCCTGGCAGTATTGGTCTTCCACGGAGGTAAACGACAGCCTAGCCTATGTTAGTTCTGTAAGTTTTCATGCCATGGATCCGCAACAAGCTCAATTCTTCTCGTACGGCACGATGGAGTTCAGTAAAAATAGTCCCGCCTATATCCGCTGCGTGAAGGAGTGACGCCTTTCTTTAACTTTTTTCCTCTTTTTGATAAAAATCTTTCATTTTTCCTCCCACGTCTCTCGTCTAAATTTTCTATATTCTATACGCAAAAGAGGTACATTATGAAACTTTTGCCAGAAGCTTTGACGTTTGACGACGTCCTCCTAGTTCCCGCTGAATCTTCTGTCTTGCCGGCCCAGACCGACGTGAGCACCCAGCTCGCCCCGAATATCAAGCTCAATATTCCTATCATCAGTGCCGCCATGGATACCGTGACGACGGCTCCCTTGGCCATTTCCCTCGCTTTGCAGGGCGGTATCGGCATCATCCACAAGAACATGAGCGTCGAAGACCAGGCCGAAGAAGTCCGCAAGGTCAAGCGGTGGCAGTCCGGTATCGTCACTAACCCGGTGACGCTCGATGCAGACCAGCCGGTCTCTGCAGCTTTTGAACTCCGCGCCCGCAACAAGGTGAGCGGTTTCCCGATTCTTTCCAAGGGCAAACTCGTCGGTATGCTCACGAGCCGCGACCTCCGCACGGTGAGCGACATGAACGTGAAGATCCGTTCCGTGATGACCAAGAACCCGGTGACGGCCAGCCCGAAGGTGAGCCTTTCCAAGGCGAAGGAAATCCTCGCCGAAAAGCGCATTGAAAAGCTCCCGCTCGTGGATGCTTCCGGTGCCTTGAAGGGCCTCATCACGATGACTGACATCTTGAAGCGCGAAAACAACCCGAACGCTAGCCTCGACAAGAACGGCCAGTTGCTCGTGGGCGCCGCTGTCAGTACCTCTGCCAATACTCTCGAACGCGTGGCAGCCCTCGTGGACGCCGGCGTCGACCTGTTGATTATTGATACGGCTCACGGCCACCACATCGGTGTGCGCAACATGGTGAAGACCGTTCGCAAAAAATATCCGAAGCTCACGATTTGCGCCGGTAACGTTTGCACGCCGGAAGCTGTCGAAGAACTCGCCAAGTGCGGTGCCAACATCGTCAAGGTGGGTATCGGTCCGGGTTCCATCTGCACCACGCGTATCGTGGCCGGTGTGGGTTACCCGCAGTTCTCCGCAGTCGTTGAATGCGGCAAGATGGCTCGCAAGGTCGGCGTGAAGATTATCGCTGACGGTGGCCTCAAGTTCTCTGGCGATATCGTGAAGGCCTTGGCCGCTGGCGGCCATGCCGTGATGGTGGGCTCGCTCTTTGCCGGTACCGAAGAAGCTCCGGGCGAAGTCATTCTCGCCGATGGCCGTAGCTACAAGAGCTACCGCGGCATGGGTTCCCTCGGTGCGATGAAGGCCGGTTCTGCCGACCGTTACTTCCAGGGTGGCGTTCAGGAACCGCGCAAGTTCGTTCCGGAAGGCATCGAAGGCCG